>CAMCER010000050.1 GCA_945873875.1 uncultured Clostridia bacterium | reverse complement strand
TTTCCAGGCCCTTTCATACATCATCGATGTCTACAGAGGCGAAGTGAAAGAGCAGAAGAATTTCATCAAATTCGCTGTTTATCTTTCCATGTTCCCTCAGCTCATCGCAGGACCTATCATCAAATACAAGGATGTGGAAAAGCAGCTGGGCAAACGGGAGATAACCAGAGAAAAAGTGGGCCACGGCATAGAATACTTCATCTTCGGCCTGTCGAAAAAAGTTCTTCTGGCCAATAATCTGGGGCTTTTGTACACTCAGATACTGGCTCTGCCGGATGCAAAGCTTTCAGTGCTGACGGCCTGGATCGGCATCGCCGCTTACACCATGCAGATATATTTCGACTTCAGCGGATATTCAGATATGGCCATCGGCCTTGGAAAGATGCTGGGCTTTGATTTCCCGGCCAACTTCAATTATCCGTACATCTCAAAAAGCATAACAGAATTCTGGAGAAGATGGCACATCTCCCTGTCCACCTGGTTTCGGGAATACCTCTATATCCCTCTGGGCGGCAACCGTGTCATCCCGTGGAAACACATACGGAATATCCTTGTAGTATGGCTTCTGACAGGTCTCTGGCACGGAGCAAGCTGGAACTTCGTCTTCTGGGGCCTTTACTACGGACTTTTCCTCCTCTTCGAAAAATATGTGATGAACAAAGTGCTCGATCACCTGCCCGGTGTCGTCCGCTCTGTTTACACTCTCGTCATCGTCGCTGTAGGCTGGGTATTCTTCAGCCAGACTGACATGGGCGAGGCATTCTCATATATCGGAAGCATGTTCGGCGGCACAGCCGGCGGATTCGCAGACAGCACCACCCTCTACTTCCTCAAAGGCAACCTGATACTCATGATCGCCGGCGTACTTGCCGCAAGACCCGCACCGGCAGAATTCTACAGGAAGTTCCTTGGAAAGCATCCTGTCATCAGCCTTACGGTCATGGCAGTACTCTTCGTGCTCTGTATCTCGTACCTGGTATATGATTCATATAACCCGTTCCTGTATTTCAGATTTTAGAAAGGACGCTTTTTTATGGCTCAGAAAAGATCTGAAAACTTAACAGACGGCAGCATAAAAGTGCATCTGGGCAGAGCTAAGAGACTTGCAGAAAACGCAAAAGAAGCTGCTAAAAACGCTCAGCGCACCGCAAAAGTGAAAGCCAGAAGGATTGCCAGGACAGCCCGAACAGAGGCTAAGGAAAAGGCTAGGTTTGGCCGGACTGCTGCCAGAAAAGCAAAGAAACAGACCGGAAAACAGATCAGTCTCACTCAGTATTACTCGAGAATGGCTGTTATCTTCGCGGTCATTCTTGGCGTGCTGGTAGTTTTCAACTTCCTTTCTAAGGACACTGATTTTTCCGCGGAAGAAAACCGCGTCATGGCCACAAGGCCGGATCTGACCAGCTCAAGCTTCTTCGAGGGCCGCTTCAGCCCTGAATATGAGACTTACGTCAATGACCAGTTCCCGGCAAGGAACATGTGGATAAGGATCAAGACCACAGCTGACGTACTGACTGGAAAGGTCGAGTCAAACGGCGTATATAAAGGACACCAGGGCTATCTCATGGAAAAATTCACAGACCCGGGAAAGAAAAAGACGAAAAAGGCCGCCGGCATCTTCACTGAATTCAGAAAGAAGCACAGGGACCTTGACACATATCTTTTCGCAGTGCCGACTTCCGTCAACATACTCTCAGACCTGCTCCCCGCCAATACTGATGACGGCGGACAGAACGAATTCCTGGACAGACTCTTTGAGCAGACAGAGGCAGGCGGCATAAAGACCATAGATGTGAGAAAGCAGTTCAGAAAACTTGCGAAAGAAAAACAGATCTACTATCACAGCGACCATCACTGGACCAGCACCGGCGCCTACCACGGTTTTCTGGCAGCCGCAGATGTGATGGGTCTTGAAGTCGACAAGAAGAACTACAAGCCTTCTGTAGTCAAGGACGATTTCAAGGGCATGCTGGCTTCCAAGAGCGGCTTTTACATGTGTAAAAAAGACGACATCGAAGTATATTTCCCGACAAAGAACATACCTGTATCTATAATCACATATGTAGATGACCAGAAAAAAAGCGCCTCATTCTACAAGGCAGCAAACCTTGAGGAAAAGGACGCCTATACCGTATTCACCGGCGGCAACCACTCGCTGATAAAAATAAAATCAGCAGCTGAAAACGAAGATAAACTGCTGATAATAAAGGATTCTTACGCCAACTGTTTCATCCCCTTCATCGCTCCGTACTACAGAAACGTAGTCGTAGTCGATCCGAGATATTACTTTGGCGATCTTGATAAACTCATAAAATCTGAAGATATAACCGATGTGCTGTTCCTGTACAATGCATCTACTTTGTTCACAGACTCAGCACTGAAGACTATGCTGGCCTACTGATAGATGCTGATGATGAGGCCGTGCTCTCTTCCTATATCACGTGAGCCTTTCCCTTCACCCTGCGAGGCAGGTGTTCCTTCAGGCTTTTTCCCGCATCTGGCGCCCAGCCCTATAAGGACTCCCAGGCCGGAAGGGGTCACCATTTCAGTCTCCACGTCATCCTGGATGAATTCATAATCGCACTGGTCTTTCATGGTCGCTACAGCCGGAACAGGTACGGCTATTATGCCGTGACTGCATTTTATAGTCCCATGACCGTCGTGGACCGGCGAGCAGATGATCTGGTCTGCCTTTAAGGATGCCGCAGCCGCAGCAACGCCTGTCAGGTTGAGGATAGCCTCAGCCCGGCCCACTTCATGAAAATGTACGGTTTCCAGAGTCGCTCCGTGGACCCTGGCCTCTGCCTTTGCGATAGCTGTATATATATTACTGAGATAGCCCCGGGTCTCATCATCGAGCCCGGCGTTTTTTATCAGTTCTGTGATCTGGCCGTAGCCTCTCTGACCGCCGTGGTCATGAGAGTGTTCATGGCCGTGGTCGTGGACATGTTCGTGTCCGTGAGGATGTTCATGGCCGTGGTCGTGAGAATGACCGCCCAGTCCATCCTGCTGGTGCATGGCCTGATGCATCTTTTCCTGGCAGTTCTCCACGAACTTCTCATCTGCCCCTGCGGAAAGAAGCGCCTTGAGCACCATATCGCTGCTTATTCCGTTGGTACAGTCTATGTAAACAGTCTTCACCTGTTACTCTCCTTTTATCTCTTTTTTCCGAAGCCGATCTCTGCCACATCCAGTATGCTGACCGCCAGAGCCGCAGCGCCGAATCCGTTGTCTATATTCACTACTCCTACGCCGCTGGCGCAGCTGTTTAACATGCATAAAAGGGCCGACAGTCCTTCAAAACTGGAGCCGTAACCTACGCTGGTAGGCACTGCTATCACCGGCTTTGCTGTAAGACCGCCGACGACGCTGGCAAGGGCCCCTTCCATTCCGGCAGCTACTATTATCACGTCTGCCTGATTTATCCTGTCTATATTCTCAAGGAGCCTGTGGATGCCGGAAACTCCCACATCATAGATCCTGTCAGCCTCTTTTCCCATTATCTCACAGGTGACTGCGGCCTCTTCTGACACAGGGATATCAGCTGTTCCGGCTGTCACTACAGCGACTCTGCCGGCCCGCCTTTCAGATGCGGATCTTCCGTCGTCTGTTTTTCTGCCGCCGGCTTCATTCTCTCTGTTCACTTCTATTATGCGGGCTTTCTCATGATAACAGGCATCAGGAATCAGCTCCCTGGTCTTTTCAAAGTCCTTTTCCGATGCTCTGGTCCCCATGACCCGCGGATTTCTTTCAGACAGATTTTTCAGTATCTCCGCCACCTGATCGGGAGTTTTCCCCTGACAAAAAACCACTTCCGGATAACCTGTGCGTATGGTCCTGTGATTATCGACCTTCGCAAAGCCAAGTTCTTCATAGGGAAGTGATCTCAGTTTTTCCTCTGCCTCTTTCACAGACATATCCCCTTCGGATACCTGCGAAAGGATCTCTTTCAGATATTCGTCTTTCATGAGTCTAGCTCAAACCTTTCCGCGCCCTGACTGATGCAGTGATGAGATGTTCCATCAGCATGACGCTGGTCATGGCGCCTACGCCTCCCGGCACCGGCGTTATAGCCCTGACTACGGGCTGGATATTATCAAAGTCCGTGTCGCCGCAGAGCTTTCCGTCTTTGTCCAGGTTTATGCCGATGTCGACTATGACCTGGCCCGGCCTGACGTGCTCGATCCTCAGTGTCTTGGGCTGTCCCACCATGACGAAAATCAGGTCCGCGTTCTTGCAGTACTTGATCAGATCCTCCGGCGATGTATGGCTGTGACAGATAGTCACTGTGGCGTTTTTACGCATGAGCATCATGGCAAGAGGTCTGCCTGTGACCATGCTCCGGCCAATGATGACAGCCTTCTTTCCCGAGATCTCTATGCCGTAATGGTTCAGGAGCTCCACGCATCCGGAAGGAGTGCAGGGAGGAAATCCCCTGTTGGTGCCTGCAAATACGCCGGCGATGGATACGTCAGTGATGCCGTCAAGGTCCTTGGACGGGTCCAGTGCCATCCTGACACGGTTGTCGTTCATGTGTTCCGGCAGAGGTCTCATAAGGAGCACGCCGTGTATATCGTCGTCGAAGTTCAGTCTCCTGATCAGCGCGATGACTGTGGTCTCAGAAGAATCCTCATCCATGGTATAGTGCTCCACTTTGATGCCCAGCTGCTCGGCGCGCTTGATAATGCCTCTTTCATAGGCCATATTATCAGGGTCGCTGCCCACTCTTATTATAGCTAAAGCAGGCTCAGTACCTTCGTTATTGAGCCTCTTCACCTTTTTTCTGAGTTCTTTGCACTTGGCTTCGACAGCTTCAGCGCCCTTGAGCAGTTTTGCCATTTAAAAGTCTTACCTTTCCCGGATCTCTTTTTTCACTTTATCGAATACAGCATCCGCCTTCTCTGTCCCCCGTCTGACAAAGGTGTCTGCTTTCTCTTCTAGGACAGCAGCTTTTTCTCTGTCCTTCATCATTTTCGTATTTATATATACGTTGAGGCTGGCTCCATTGAGTGCCCCGCGGCATATGGCTGCGCCTGTGCCTGCGTCGCTTACCGCGAGCCTGCTTCCTTTTTCAGCAAAGCCCTCCAGTATATCGATGGCCCTGCAGGTCTTTTCCATTATATCAAGAGGCGCGCTGCAGGCCTTCTCCAGTGCTGCCTCCATGATCTTTTCCTTTTCAGCCTTTTCCTCTTCAGTTCCTGACGGAAGGGAGTATGCCTTTGAAAGAGGCTCGAAGCACTCCGCATCTTCGTCGATGCCGGCAAGAAGCTCGTCTTTCAGCATCACCGCCTCATCCATGAGCGCTCTTATTTCATCTTCCACGTCAGCATACTTTTTCTTTCCCACAGTCAGTGAGCCTACCATGCTGCCCAGAGCCGCGCCCACTGCACCTGCAAGAGCAGACGCTCCTCCGCCTCCCGGCACAGGAGCGCTGCCTGACAATTCTTCAGTAAACTGTGATATAGTCTTATCCCTGAACATCTTTTTCCTTTCGAAACGACCGGCCGTCTTAGAACAGGCCGCTGATCTTTCCTGTGCTGTCCACATCGATCTTCTCAGCAGCAGGTCTCTTAGGAAGTCCCGGCATAGTCATGATGTCTCCTGTGAGAGCGACTATGAACCCTGCTCCTGCTGATACTTTGGCGTTGCGGACTGTAAGAGTGAATCCGTCCGGTGCACCCAGAAGCTTAGGATCGTCTGAGAAGCTGTATTGTGTCTTGGCCATGCACACCGGCATCTTTGAGAATCCCAATTTTGCAAGTGTGTCTATCTGCTTCTGCGCTGCAGGAAGGATGTTGACTTCTGCCGCGTGATAGACTTTCTTGGCGATGGCTTCGATCTTCTCTTCTATGGACATGTCATCTTCATAGCTGAATGTGAAATTCTTATCCTGGTCACAGAGTCTTACGACCTCTTCAGCGAGAGCTGTGCCGCCTTCGCCGCCCTTTGCCCATACCTGGCTGAGAGCAACATTGACGCCCAGTTCCCGACATTTTTCCTCAACGAGACGGACTTCCGCCTCCGTATCCGTCGGGAACTCATTCAGAGCC
>CAMCER010000049.1 GCA_945873875.1 uncultured Clostridia bacterium | reverse complement strand
TATTCCTTCCCAGGCCGATTCCAGATCAGTCGCCCAGGTGTGGTGATCTTTTATAAGCGGCACCTTTTTCCCGTGCTCCAGCAGTGCCATATCATTCTTAGCTTCAGCATATGACCACGCCGCGACTACAGCCGCTTCTAAGAGCACGCCGCCCGGTCCGGGCGCCAGAGCCTGAGCCAGAAGTGTCACCTCGTTTCTCATCTTTTCATCCCTGAAGATCGAAATGGCGTTTATGGCAGTCCGCGCAGTAACTATCATGTGCGAGACCTGCTTCCTGTTGGTCTCGTCACTGAAACTTCCCTCGATTATGTATTCCACTTCATTTCTGAAAAAAGTCTCATGCTCCGGCCTGTCATCCATCATATCCTTGAAATATGCCATTATGTACTCATTGACGGCCACACTGCCTGGTCCCCTTTTTATAAACTCACCTAAAGAGCCTATATTCTCACAGAGCGTATCCAGTCGGTCTGTGAGACCGGTCCTGCCGTATCCATACACTGCAGACGGAAGAGTCCCGGTAACTGAAGTGTTTCTCAGCACCCTGTCCTTCTTTTCTGCTGTCAGTTCTTTTCCTTCTTCAGGCTCTTCTGTAAGCTTTCTGATGATACCCTCTGCTGCTGCCCATTTCATATGATCTGTTATCTGCTTTTCAAACACATTACAGTCCAGCAGGGAATGTTCTCCTGTATAGACGCTTATGCGCCCTGTTTTCACATTGCTGTTTTCAGATGTCGAGTACTTTACGTACTTTTCGATTTTGTCTTCGATCTTTCCCTTATGTCCATCAAACGCAAAAATCCCATAATCTTTTTTCAAATCCAGATCGAATTCTCCCAGCACTGCTCTCGAAGACAGGTTGAGAAGGCTGTCGCCGTAGCTTTCAGCAGCTGCTCCTGCCGCGGCGTGTATGAGAGCCAGGGTCAGTACCATGACCGCACCCAGGACAGATACGAGAAACACTGAAGCGCTCCCTCTCTGATCACTCATCATCTCCGCCTCCGGCAAGATCTGCAGCTCTGACTACATCCCTTTCCCTGAGCCAGCTCAGGCTCCCGCGGGACATGCTCCCGAAGTTTTTCAGAAGCCCGCGCCCAGCGAAAGGGAGATTCCCTTCGTAGTACACGGTGCCGCCGGAAAGGACCTTCCTGCTGTAAACAGGAAAATGTCCGTCTATATGATGGTTCACCTGCATGGTATGACTGACGGCGCCTCTTTCTGCCCACAGCTGCATGTGCATCTCAGCTCTTACGTCCACCTGTTTTTCCAGAAATATCATGGCGTAGATCACAGCCATAACAGCGAGTATTATCAATGGCATGACCAGAGCTGCCTCTGCCATGATCGTCCCCTTCTGATCCAGCCTTGCCATATCAGAAGCCTCCGTTGAGTCCTTCAAAGGTCTTGTTGACGAATGCAGTAATCTCTGTCCTGAAGATAAGCCCCAGCGCAATGGCGATAGCCACCAGTATGGCCACCTGCACCAGTTCCATGCCGCCGGAATGACTTTCCCCCGGCAGGAGCCTGTCTGAAACTATTGATATGATCTCTTTTATCCTTTTCATAAACACACACCTTTCACATCTCGAGCATGGCCGGCGCCACACTTACTATCACCAGTACCAGCAGCAGGATCACCATCGGAAATGTCAGTTTCGTTTCAGCGGTCCTTCCCATTTCCTCCGACTGCTTTTTCCTGGCAAACCACAACGCTTCACTTTCTCTTCGCAGTTTACCTGTCAGATCCGCGCCTTTGCTTATGTTATCGCCGACTATATTGGAAAAACGCATCAGTTCTCTCACTCCGCTCCTTTTAGCGAAGCTTCTCAATTCATGGTCAAGTGAGCCGTTGGCACGGCTGACCTTGATATAGATACTCCTGAGCTGACTGTAAAAATAGCTTTCCTCTGCAGGCCCCGCTTTTTCACGGTTTTCCATTATCGTTATGAAAACGGAATTCAGCACCATGCCAGCATTGAGAAGAAGTATAACTTTATTTATGAACTCAGGAAGTTCTCTTATGACAGATTCCTTAGCCTCTCTCTCTTCTTTTTCAAGACCTCTGTACCGGGTCCTGTAAATAACGAAAAGGACCATTATGAACCCTGCGGTCATAAGCGGAGCATCGGAGCTTTCTGCCTTCCTCCAGCTTACTTTTTCTCCTCCCGCAAGCTCTGTGGGAAGCTTCACACGATCTGCCTTCGTGTCTCCGTTCACCGACCTGACTGCGCTTTTCATCTCACCCTCGATCTTTTCCGAATAACTTTCGGACTTCTCACTTTTCAGGGACCCATTTTCATTCACCTCCCCGCTGTTTTTCGGATCAATAACTATCTGTATTTCTCTGACTACCCGGCCCTTTTCACCATCCACTGTCATCTCCATATCGAGGACAGCCGGATCGCTTTTTTCATCAGGCCTTATGACATATACGCTCTTTCCGTCAGAACTCTTAAAGATCTCTGCGCCATCATCCCCTCCCGCTGCGGAAAGAATGATCAGCATCCCGAATATCACTGCGGCCAGAATGTATTTTACTGATATCTTCTTTCTGGCCTCTTCAGCTCTCCTGGTGCTTTCGCCGCTTCCGTAAAGATTGCTGTATCTCAGCTCAAGAAGCTGAAAATCACCTGAGAACTTTTCTCTGACTGTATCTTTAAGTCTCCTGAGCTTCTGAAAAATGTTTTTCAACTCACACCTCGATCTTAAGAAGTCTGTCTGTTATGTAATATGCAGAGCATATCCCGGCAAGAGCCATGGTCATTATGAACCTTCCCGCCAGGGTAGTATAAAGAACGTCCAGATAATCCGGAGAGAACAGATCAAGGAACAGTATCACTGCCGCAGGCATCACTGTGATGATCTTTCCCTCCATCTTCTTCTGGGCTGTAAAAGCCTTTATCTCTCTTTCAATCTCCATCTTATCTGCAAGCACATCGCTGGTGTTTTTCACTGCTTTCAGAAGGTCACCGCCTGTCTGCCCGCAGATCATACACACTTCGGCAAAATTCTTTATATCTTCGCAGTGGCTTCTCTGTGCGAATCGCAAAAGGAGCTTGTATTCATTTTCATTGTTATCTTTCATGTTCCTGACTATAGCTGTCAGCTCTTTTAAAAGTGGTGTTTCCTCTTCATACATGGCGCCCAGTGCATCACGGGCCTCCTTCAGAGCCTCGCCCAGCTGCCTTCCGGAAGCCACAGATGCTGAAACAGAATAGAGCATATCTTTAAACTGTGTCAGCAAAAAAGCTCTGCGCTTTTCAGCCAGAAACGAACTATAGCTTTTAGTCACGAAGCAGGGCAGTATCCCTGAGACCAGAGACAGCCACATGCTGTGATAAAACAGATATACCACTGCAAAGGTACATATATATCCGATCGCCAGGAAACGATATTTCTCCTTCGGCGACAAAATATACTCTGAATAATCTGTGTTCACTTTATGACTCCACTCATCAGTTCGAGTTTTTCCGTGTTCAAAAGGCCTTCTGCCGTTTTTTCAAGGCCCTTTCCTGATCTGTATCTGAAAAGGGTCCTGGTCTTTATGATCCCGTTTTCAAAGCCGGCCAGCTCTGCTATCTCAAGGACTTTCCTGCTTCCGTCTGCAAGTCTTCCCAGATGTATTATGATGTCTATACCTTCTGCTATCTGGGACCTTATGGCATCTACAGGAAAATCCGCTGCCTGAAGGAACATGGATTCAAGACGCTTCAGCATGCCTTCGATACTGTTCCCGTGGCCAGTGCTGAGGCTGCCTGCATGCCCTGTGTTCATGGCCTGAAGCATGTCCAGCACTTCTGCTCCTCTCACCTCACCGACGATTATGCGGTCCGGCCGCATCCTCAGGCTGGTCTTGATCAGCTGTTCCATGGTTATCTGTCCTTTCCCCTGGACGTTGGCGTTTTTACACTCCAGCCTTACCAGATTCTTTATCTGCCTTATCTGAAGCTCCGCAGAATCCTCTATGACTATGACCCTTTCATCAGGAGGGATATAGTTGGACAGGACATTGAGAAAGGTGGTCTTTCCCGATGAAGTCCCGCCGCTGATGAAGCAGTTATATCCTGCCTGCACCAGGCTCTTCAGAAACTCAGCGGCTTCCTCTGTTATGCTGCCCAGTTTTATCAGCGTTTCCATAGTTATAGCTTTTTCAGGGAATTTCCTGATAGTGAGGATGGGGCCGTTCAAAGCGATATTCTTATATACAGCATTGACTCTGGATCCGTCAGGCAGCCTGGCATCCACTATAGGGTTCATCTCGTTTATCTCCCTGTGGACGCCGGCTGCTATACGCTGGATGAGCTCTTCAAGCTCTTCAGTCGTATCGAATGAAATGTCCACCCTCATCAGATGGCCGTTCTTCTCAACGAAGATCTCATCTTTCCCGTTGACCATGATCTCAGAGATCTCCTTATCCTCTGCCAGAGGCTCCAGTATGTCCAGATCACGCCTTACTTTATAGAAGACCCGGTCCACCAGCTGCATGCAGTCTCTGTATGAACTGCATATCTCCCTGTCAGCCAGTGCCTTTTCCTCTATCATCTCTAAGACCCGCTCATCTGTCAGTTCCTCCTTCATTGAGGCTATCTCATTTCTGATCTCTTCAGTGAAGATCACCGTATTTGCTCTTTCATAATTTAACATTTTTTCCATATATTTCCTTTCGTGTTTCAATTATAAAAGACCTGCACTCTCAAGTGCAAGCCTTTTTACTCGACAATATTCGACACGGTCAGGGCATCTCTCCTGACTCTTATTTCCAGCTTCCGGAGTGAGAAAACCTATCTGTTTTCTTTTATCTTTCTCCTTATGTCATTTCTAGTTTCGTGGTCCCACAGCCCTGCTTTAAGCAGGCTGTCGCCCATGCGCCTGGAACCTACGGCCCAGAGGATATCATCCTCTCTTATCATCGTATTTATATCCGGATTGACTATATCGCGCTCGTCTCTTTCTATCCCTATGATATAGCCCTTGTATCTCTGTCTGAACTGGGAATTCTTTATAGGCTTTTTATTCATTACAGAATCCTTTTCCACGTTTACCGGGATACAGAACAGCTGATCTTCCGGCGGCACCTCTCTGAATATCTGAGAATAGATATAGTCACGAAGTGAAACAGGCTCTTCTTCCGGCCTTTCAGTATACGATTCTCTTTCAAGCTGCAGCAGGCAGGTATCGATCTCCTCTTTGCTGCCCAGAGCGTGGAGCTCGTCCCCTTTCAGTATCTTTTCAGTGGGTCCCGGCATGACGATCTGCTTTCCGTCACGTATTATCTTTATTATGGTCACATGATAGAACCTGTTGTTTCCGAAAGCTACTATGTTATTGTTCTCAACAGTCTCCTTTATCCTGAATTCGACCACGTACATCTTCTGGTCAAGCCAGCCGGGTCTGTCGTTGACCTTATGCTCCCGTTTTTGTCTGGCCAGAAGTTCTTCATTCAGATTCCCGACGAACTGCATCTCAACTCTGATGGCCGCGCTTCTGGCAAAGTCAGTCTTTACCACGAATACCATGATTATCAGCACTATGGCGGCGATGACAGGATACTGGAGATGGAGAAGCTTTCTCAGCGTTATCATTATGGCCATAATGGCGATTATGAATTTCACAGCGTCCATGGTTATCAGAGGCAGCCTGTTGCTCCGCGCTTTCAGCCACAGTTTGGTATAAAGGATATGACGTCTCACGCAGAGGACTGCTATGACAGGTATCATGGCAGCACAGGTCACTGCAGCCGCGATTATATGGCTCCAGTCAGAATTGATATATTTGTCCACCAATGGCTCCAGCAGGCCGGTCCCGGCAAAGTAGAAAGCAGCCAGCCCCGCAGTGCAGAATACCACCCTCTGGAAGTATTTTATGAGATAGTTATGCCAGTCGGAGTCAGTCTCGCTCCTGCTCCTCTGTGAAGATGTATACCGGTTGAGAAGTCCCCTGATCCTGCCCGGCAGTCTCCTGTCGACAAAACCGAAAACGTGTTCTGAACTCCTGATGAAAAACGGCGTGGCGAAGGACGTGATCACCGATACGCATACTACTATTGGGTAGAGATAGTCTCCTGTCACACCCAGGCTGGTGCCCAGAGATGCGACGATGAATGAGAATTCACCGATCTGCACCA
>CAMCER010000048.1 GCA_945873875.1 uncultured Clostridia bacterium | reverse complement strand
CATAATATCGGCTCTTTTTTATTTTTTCAGTTCCCCTTTGATGCATCCGTATAGTAGAATATATAAGGAGAAAGAGGCTGGCAGCGCAGGTCATGCGGCTGAAAAGAGAGCCTCAAGGAGGGATGATGGCATTACATATAGTTCTGGTCGAACCGGAGATTCCGCCTAACACAGGGAATATCGCGCGAAGCTGCGCCATAACCGGGAGCGAACTTCATCTGGTGAAGCCTCTGGGTTTTTCCATCGACGATAAAAGCCTTAAAAGGGCGGGCCTTGACTACTGGCCTTTCGTCAAAGTCCATATCCATGATGATCTGTCATCATTTCTTAAAGAATACGAGGGAAGAAGGATGTTTCTCGCCACCACTAAAGGTGTCATGAACTATTCTGAGGCTGAATACAGAGACGGAGACATGATACTTTTCGGCAGAGAGACTGCAGGCCTTCCGAAGGAATTCATCGAAGAAAACCGGGAAAAGACCATCAGGATACCCATGAGCGGAGATACCAGGCTCAGGTCCCTGAATCTGTCTAATTCCGCAGCCATAGTGCTTTATGAAGCGCTGAGGCAGCTGGGCTTTCCCGGACTCAGATAAAAGAGAGCCGGACTGCATGATGACAGCATATGCAGTTCAAACAGCATGATGATATGAAAAACTATTTCGAACTGAAAACTGAACAGACCCAGAAACTGCAGATGACGCCCCGTCTTCTGCAGGCTATCAGGATACTCCAGTTCACATCCCAGGAGCTGAATGAGCATATCCATGAGGAGCTTCTTTCCAATCCGGTACTTGAGATGAAAGAGCCTTCACGTGAGATAAGTTCTGCCCCGTCAACAGAAAAAGACGGCGGCATCGACTGGATGGAATATGCCAGCAGGCGGAGGAACGATGATATAAGCTACAGGAGATGGGAGACTGTAAGGGCCAATTCCCAGGGAGACTATGAGCAGTACACTTCCGGATACACATCCCTTGCAGAGTATCTCATGTTCCAGCTGCAGTTCCTGTCCCTCAGCGATGAGCAGAAAAAAGCGGGAAGATACATAATAGAGTCTCTGGACAGCGACGGATATACCACGGAGACTGTTCCTGAGATGGCAAAAGCTCTGGGTGTAAAAGAAAAGGACGTGGCCTTTGTCCTGGAAAAGATCCATCATTTCGATCCTGCGGGCATAGGCGCCAGGGACCTGGAGGAGTGCCTCACTGTCCAGCTCATCGAGAAAGATCTTTTAGACGAAGACTTTGAAACTGTCATGAAAGGCTACTTCAGAGAG
Source organism: uncultured Clostridia bacterium (assembly GCA_945873875.1). The sequence goes on along the minus strand of CAMCER010000048.1, from coordinate 5,057 downwards.
ATGGCAGGAAACAGGCTGAGAGTCATATCAAAGGAGACGGGCATCGGCACCGAGAGACTCCAGGAAATGAGGGACCTTCTGAAGACCCTGGACCCCAAACCGGGGAAGAATTTTTACAGTGGAGAAGCTGTCCAGTACGTGGTTCCGGATATCTCAGTCAGAAAGGCTGATGACGGCAGATGGCACGCTGTCATAAACGATGACACTTCGCCGGAACTTATACTGAGTTCATACTACACTGAACTCATAAGGGAATATGACGGGGACAGCGAACTGAGATCGTATTTGTCCGGAAAGATAAAAAGCGCTAAATGGCTGATCCAGAACATACAGCAGAGGAAACAGACTATTTCCAATGTGGCTGAAGCCATGATCGAAAGACAGCAGGATTTCTTCGACAAAGGAGAAAGCGGCCTTGAGCCTATGACTCTTGAGCAGATAGCAGAGGATGCAGGTATCCACAGATCGACGGTCAGCAGGACCATACGGGGAAAATATCTTGAGTGTGACCAGGGAACTTTCCCGCTGAAATATTTCTTCTCGTCGGGCCTTGACTGTGTTGAAGGGGAGAAGAAGGCATCCTCTACCGGAGTCACGTCTCTCATAAAGGAGATGATAGAGGGAGAAGATACAGGAAAACCTCTCAGCGACCAGAAGATATCAGACAGGCTCGGAGAGCAGGGGTACAAGGTATCCAGAAGGACTGTGGCCAAGTACCGCGAGCAGATGAACATTCCTTCTTCATCTGTGAGGAAAAGATATTGATAAAGTAAGTAAAAAGCCGGTATCATATCACCGAATTTGTGTTAATATGATATAGGCTTTTAATATAAGTGAAACAGAAAGGAAATCCCCTATGAAAAAAACAGTAGAACATATCGACGTCAAAGGCATGAAAGTGCTGGTAAGATGCGATTTCAACGTACCTTTAAAGGACGGAAAGATCACCGACGACACCAGGATGACAGCTGCGCTGCCGACGATAAAGTATCTGATAGATCACGATGCGAAAGTAATAATCATGTCCCATCTGGGAAGACCTAAGGGAAAACCTGACATGCAGTACTCCCTTAAGCCTGTTGCAGATCATCTTTCTGAGCTTCTGGGACAGGATGTGGTATTCATCAGCAGCGAGACAGTCGTAGATGATCAGGTCAGAGAAGCGGCTGATAAGCTTAAGGCCGGACAGGTAATGCTCCTTGAGAACGTAAGATTCAGACCGGAAGAGACTGAGAACACCTTCGACTTTTCATCTGAACTTGCTTCACTGGGACAGATCTTCGTCAATGACGCTTTCGGAACAGCTCACAGAGCCCACTGCTCCACAGCAGGTGTGGCCGGCTACCTTCCGACAGTTTCAGGATTCCTTATCGACAAGGAAGTCAGATATCTGGGCGAGGCTCTTGAGATGCCGAGAAGACCTTTCGTAGCCATCATGGGCGGCGCCAAGGTAGGCGATAAGATCGGAGTCATCGAGAACCTGCTGAACAAGGTGAACACACTGATCATCGGAGGCGGCATGGCCTATACTTTCTTCAAGGCTCTGGGCTATGAGATAGGACAGTCGATCCTCGATGAGGAGCATGTGGATCTTGCGAAGCAGCTGATGGATAAAGCCAAGGAAAAGAATGTGCAGCTCCTGCTGCCGGAGGATGTGGTATGCGCTAAGGAATTCAGCAACGATTCAGAATCGGCTGTATTCGATAAGGATAAGATCCCGGCCGACATGATGGGTATGGACATAGGACCCAGGACTGTGGAGCTCTTCACAGAAACAGTAAAAGGCGCAGGCACAGTTGTATGGAACGGTCCTATGGGCGTTTTCGAGATGCCGTCTTTCGCTGAAGGAACGAAAAAAGTGGCAGAAGCCCTGGCAGAGTGTGAGGCAACGACCATAATAGGCGGAGGCGATTCTGCGGCTGCAGTCACACAGTTCGGACTGGCAGACAAAATGAGCCACATATCCACAGGAGGCGGAGCATCACTGGAGTTCCTGGAAGGGAAAGTGCTCCCGGGCATCGCATCCATAGATAATCTGGAGCATACAGATGAGAACGTGGAACTGTACAAGCACATATATGCGGCACAGAATAATAAAAACTGAGAAAAACATAAAAAAACTTACGATAAATAACCGGATTCAGGAGGAGAGAAATGAGAAAACCTTTTATTGCAGGAAACTGGAAGATGTTCAAGAACAAAGGCGATGCCAGAAGATTCGCAGAGGAATTCAGCTCCCTTTATAAGAACAAGCAGGTGGAAGCAGCTATCTGCGCTCCTTTTGTCCATCTTGAAGCGCTGAAGGAAGCCTTCAAAGGCACAGGGATAAAAGTAGGCGCTCAGAACGTGCACCAGATGCCGGAAGGAGCATACACCGGAGAGATATCTGTAGGAATGCTGAAATCATGCAATGTGGATTACTGCATAGTAGGACATTCAGAAAGAAGACAGTATTTCGGAGAGACCAATGAAGACGTGCGCCAGAAGATAAGACAGCTGGTGGACAACGGCATCAAACCCATCATGTGTGTTGGAGAAAATCTCGAGCAGCGTGAAAAAGACGCGCAGTTCCAGATCGTCGGCATACAGATGTCAGAAAGTCTGGTGGGATTCACACCGGCAGATCTGAGAGACCTGACCATAGCCTATGAGCCAATCTGGGCCATAGGAACAGGAAAGACAGCCACAGCAGAGCAGGCAAACGAGATGTGCGCGCTCATCAGAGGCATACTTGAAGGAATGCTGGGAGAATACACTGCAGAGAACACCCGTATCCAGTACGGCGGCAGTGTAAAGCCGGGCAATATCGCAGAACTGATGGCACAGCCTGAGATAGACGGAGCCCTGGTAGGCGGAGCGAGTCTCATACCGGAAGACTTCAATCAGATAATCGAATCTGCTAAAAAATAAAGAAAATATTTCAGAAAAAGGTCATTTGAACAGGAGGAGAAAATGCCGTACATTGAAGATGTAGTTGCACGCGAAGTGCTTGATTCAAGAGGAAACCCGACAGTTGAAGTGGAGATCTATCTGGAAAGCGGAGCTATGGGAAGCGCCATCGTTCCTTCCGGAGCTTCTACAGGAGTACACGAGGCAGTAGAGCTGAGAGACGGAGATAAATCCAGATACCTTGGAAAAGGCACACTCAAAGCTGTAGAAAACGTAAATGAGATCATCGCTGATGAGATCATCGGATATAACGCGCTGGACCAGGTAGGTCTTGATAAGATCCTCATCGACCTGGACGGTACAGAGAACAAGGGAAAACTGGGAGCCAACGCCATCCTGGGCGTTTCCATGGCAGCAGCTGATGCAGCAGCCAATTTCCTGGGACTTCCGCTGTTCCAGTATCTGGGCGGAGTAAACGGCAAGGTCCTGCCGACACCGATGATGAACATCTTAAACGGCGGATCCCACGCTGACAACACAGTAGACCTTCAGGAATTCATGATCATGCCTGTTGGAGCTGACACTTTCAGAGAGGGACTCAGGATGGGCGCAGAAGTGTTCCACAGCCTCAAGGCAGTCCTGAAAGACAAGGGCATGAACACTGCAGTAGGCGATGAAGGCGGATTCGCTCCCAACCTTTCAACAAATGAGGAAGCCATCCAGGTCATCATCGAAGCTGTTGAAAAAGCTGGATATAAACCGGGCGATGACGTAAGGATCGCTATGGACGCCGCTGCCAGCGAATTCTATAACACAGAAAAGAAAGTCTATGAGATGACTGGCGAGGGCGTGACCAGAACAGCAGCAGAGATGGTAGACTACTACGAAGACCTCTGCAATAAATATCCTATAATCTCGCTTGAAGACGGTCTTGCAGAAGACGACTGGGAAGGATGGAAGCTTCTGACTGACAGACTGGGAAAGAAGATCCAGCTGGTGGGAGACGACCTGTTCGTTACTAATACTAAGAGACTGGCTGACGGAATCGAAAAGGGCGTAGCCAACTCCATACTCATCAAAGTCAACCAGATCGGTACTCTGACAGAGACATTCGATGCCATAGAAATGGCTAAGAAGGCAGGATATACTGCAGTAGTTTCACACAGAAGCGGTGAGACAGAAGACACTACCATAGCTGATATCGTAGTTGGAGTCAACGCCGGACAGATCAAGACAGGCTCACTTTCCAGGACAGACAGGATAGCTAAATACAACCAGCTTCTCAGGATCGAAGAGATGCTTGATACATCGGCCCAGTATGCCGGAATGGATGCTTTCTACAACCTGAAATAGGAAATGTCTGGAAGTTATGATATGACAAAGTGCGGGGGATTTTTTCCTCCGCATTTTTTCAGTGGATTTTAATGCTTTTAAGGGGCAAAAAACCTTGCTTTACTCATATGCCTGTGTTAGAATACAATGGTTAAATTGCAAGGAGGTCAACTGATGATTTTAGCACTGAAGATAGTGATCCTGATAGTCAGTGTAATACTCATATGCAGCATCCTGCTCCAGTCCAGCAACAGTGCCGGTCTTTCCGGTTCTATCGGCGGCGGTGCAGAGCAGCTTTTCGGTAAGAAAAAAAGCAAGGGCTATGAGGCATTGCTCAACAGGGTATCTACGATCGCAGCGATATTGTTTATAGTGCTCTCACTTGTCATCGTCACACTTGAGTGATGAGTCTTTTGAGACGCTTGAAATATTTATACTTATACTTATATTTTTAATAATTCACTTTCGTACGAAAAAAGATGCTGCCGGCGTCTTTTTTGTGCGGTAACGTGAAGGGAGGTAATCATTTATGAGCAACAGTACTATTGATGTTCTGAAGATCCTCATCCCTATAGCAGCTATTATAGGACTTCTGGTAGCCGTTGGTCTTACATCATGGATCAGCAAGGCTAAAGAAGGAACTGACAGGATGAAGGAAATATCCGGGTTCATCAGAGAAGGTGCAATGGCATTCCTGAAGAGGGAATACAGGACAATGATCATCGTTATCGTCATCCTGTTCCTGGCTATAGGCTTCGGAGTAAGCTGGACTACAGCGATCCTTTACGTAATAGGCGCGCTTTTGTCCGTACTTGCCGGATTCTTCGGAATGAGAG
>CAMCER010000047.1 GCA_945873875.1 uncultured Clostridia bacterium | reverse complement strand
CAGCCGAAGATCACTAACCACGCTAAAATCACTAAACTGGACGTTTCAGAAGCAGAAAAGATGCCTGGCGTATACAAGGTAGTTACAGCTAAGGACATCGAAGGCGCTAACAGACTGCAGATGTACCAGTTCACACCGAGAACTACACTGACAGACACAGACCAGGTACACCACCTGCTGGCTGATGGAAAGATCCTCAACTACGGTGACATACCTGCACTGGTTTGCGCAGACACTATCGATCACGCAAGAGCTGCTCTTGACAAGATCGTTCTCGAGATCGAGGAACTCCCATCATACATGAGCTACCTTGAAGCAGTTGCTCCGGATGCTAAGCAGATCCACGAAGGATTTGACAACATCTATTCAGAGCAGCCAGTACTCAAGGGCGACGATGAAAAAGTTCCAGAACTCATCGAAGATGCTGAATACTCAGTTGAAGGAAGCTTCTACTCCTCAAGAGAGCCTCACGCTTCAATCGAAGGCGACACAGTTCAGGCTTACTGGGATGAGGACGGCGTAATGAACGTTCACTGTAAGACAATGACCGTTTACTTCAACCTTGAAGAGATCGCTGTTGCAACAGGACTTCCTGCTGAAAAGATCAGAGTCATCGAGAACCCGACAGGCGGTTCATTCGGATGGGCTATTTCAGCTCCGACATTCGCACTGGCAGCTATCGCATGTAAGGTAACTGACATGCCGGTTGCACTGTCAATGACATACGAAGAATTCAACGCTATTTCAGGTAAGCGTTCACCGTGCTACTTCAATGCTAAACTGGCATGCGACAAAGATGGCAAGCTTATCGCAGGTGAATTCGATTCAGGACTTGACCACGGTGTTTACCCAGAGCTGGGCGACGACAAGATCACAAAGATCGTTCGTTTCATGTGGTTCCCGTACAACCTTCCAAACCTGGTAGGACTCTCAAGAGTTGCAGTTTCCAACCACCAGTTCGGTACTGCATACAGAGGATACGGTGCTCCGCAGGCTTACACATGCGGCGAGGCAATGATGGATATGCTGGCTGAAAAGGCTGGTATCGATCCGTTCGAATTCAGATACATCAACATCGCAAGAGAAGGCGATACAAATATCAACAGCTTCCCGTTCAAGCAGTATCCAATGGAAAAGATGATGGATATCGCAAGACCTATCTACGAAGAAGCTAAGAAAGCAGCTGAAGACTGGAACGCAGCTAACCCAGACTCCAACATCAAGAAGGGCGTCGGCGTTTCATGGGGCGGCTACAACGTAGGCGGCGGTCCGGAAGACCAGTGCTCATGCGCTATCGAACTTGCTCCTGACAACACATTCATCAAGTATGATACATGGCAGGATCAGGGACAGGGCGGAGACGTTGGTTCCCTGCAGTGTACTCTTGAGGCTCTGAGAAAAGTCGGATTCAAGAACGTTAAACCGTCAGACATCAGACTTATCCAGAACGACTCCAAGATGTGCCCAGACTCAGGTGAGTCCGCATCCAGCCGTTCACACACAATGAATGGTAACGTTTCATACCTGGCTGCACAGGAACTCAAGAACGCTATGACTAAGGAAGACGGAACTCTCAGAACATACGACGAGATGGTCGCTGAGAACATTCCGCTCAGATATGACGCTCAGTTCCTGGCTGAGAAATGGGATGAGCTTTCATACCTGGATCCTAACACAGGTGTTGGTGATCCTAACATCATGTACACATACTGCTTCTACATCGCAGAAGTTGACGTTGACACTAACACAGGTAAAGTCAAAGTTACAGGACTGCGCTGCGTAGACAGAGTTGGTACTATCGGAAACATCGGTTCCGTAAACGGACAGGCATTCGGCGGAATGTCACACTCCATCGGATTCGCACTCAGCGAAGAGTACGAGGATGTCAAGAAGCAGACTAACGTTCTGACACTTGGTGTTCCGGCTTGTAACGATGTACCGGATAAGTATGAAGCTATCCACATCGACGAAGCTGAAGAAGAGAGAGTTAACCCGTTCGGTTCCTCCGGAGCTTCCGAAGCATTCCAGTCAAGCGGCCACGTTGCTATACTCAACGCTGTATATAAAGCATGCGGCGTACGTGTACACGAGCTGCCAGCTAAGCCGGCTAAGATCAAGGCTGGTCTGGATGCTATCGCTAAGGGCGAAAAACCATACGCACCAAAACCGTACTACCTTGGACCAGATCTCTATGACAGGATCGAAGACTTCAAGGCTAACCCAGTTGACTGGTAGAAACATATCTGTCACAAGGATCAGAAAGATCACACTTAAGAGAGTGATATGACAGATCACCTGATGACGATATAAGCGGTATATGCCCGGGTCGTGATTAATGTCACTGCCCGGGCATTATGAATATAACGGTTGGAGTAAAAAATGACAGACAGAAAACCTGACAAAATAATAGAGCGCGATCCTGATGTGAGAGATTATGTGGAAAAGTACGCAGACTGTCTCGCCAAGGAACCGCCCTACTGTATTTCCGCCTGCCCCTTCGATGTGCCTCTCATGGAGGTTTTCGAAAAGATGGGCAGAGGCAGTTTCAACGCTGCATTCAAGCCGTACAGGAACGCGGTTTGTTTCCCAGATATCGTTTCCTCACTTTGTCCTGAATACTGCAAGGCGGGATGTCCCAGAAAGGATACCGACAGCCCGGTAGAGATGCGGCTCCTTGAGCGCAGTCTCATAGCAAAGACCAGGAAAAAAGAGCCAAGGGAAATGAATCTGCCGAAAAAAGACGGCAAAGTCGCCATAATCGGCGCGGGCCCCAGCGGCATGGCCATGGCACAGCGTATGACCGCCAGAAAATACACTGTGGAGATATTTGAAAAGACCGACAGGATCGGCGGCCATCTGTGGGACCTCCTTTCACCGGATATTTTTATCAAAGACATTGAAAGGCAGCTGATGCATGAAGAGTATCAGCTCCATCTGAACACTGAAATAACTGACCTGGGAGAACTGATCTCTCAGGGATTCACTGGAATATATGTAGCCACCGGAAAGGGCGGCAGCGATTTCGGTACTATTGAAAACGCCATCGAGCAGGAAAACGGAACCAAGTGGTACTTTCACTCTGAGGGAGATGCCGGGATATTTGCCGGAGGCTCCCTGCTTGGGAAAGACACTATCCACGCCATCGCGGACGGGCTCAACATCGCCCATGCGCTGCAGGGCTGGATGCAGGTAAAACATCTGGACTACCCTGTCCGCACTGATTCCACCAGGATACAGCTGGTGGGCAGAGAGTGGGACGCGGTGCCGGCAGAAAAGCCCAGTGATACCTTTGTCAATGACGCAGGCGAAGAAGAGGCAGTCTTCAATGAGGAAGAGATCCAGAAAGAGCTTTCGCGCTGCCTTTCCTGTCAGTGCGACGCCTGCATGAAGTACTGCGATCTTTCTGCATTCTATGACAAATGGCCAAACAAGATCAAAGAAGAGATCTCTGCTACAGTCATGGACGGCGAAAGCCTTCTCCACGGCAAACCGGCCAAAAGGCTGGTGAACACATGCACCCAGTGCGGGCTTTGTGAGGACATCTGCCCCGAGGACATAAACACCGGACAGCTGGCACTGGCTGCAAGGCGCATCCTCCACAGACAGGGCAAGATGATCTTCGGCATGCACCAGTTCTTCCTGAACGACATGGATCACGCCAACGGACCCCTTGCCAACATCGTGAGGAACGCTCCCAAGGCAGTCGGCAGCTCAGAGTCGTATGAAAGCAGCAAATACGCATTCTTCCCGGGATGTCAGATGGGTGCGGCTGACCCCGAACTGGTCACAGGCGCCTACTCATACATCCTTGAGCACGAACCCGAGACAGGCCTTATGCTGGGCTGCTGCGGAGTCCCGGCTGAATGGTCAGGAGATCCGGACAGACTGGATGATGAAAATGAGCGGATCCGCAGAGAATGGGAATCTCTTGGAAAACCCGAACTGATACTGGCATGCGCCACATGCGCGAAGCAGTTCGATAAGTTCTTCCCGGATATAAAGTATCATTTCCTCTTCGACCTGATGGCAAGCTGGGGAACTGACTTCGCGGCAAAGGGTGACGGAGAACGTGAATTCGCCATATTCGATCCCTGCTCCACCAGAGGCAGAGACGATCTGCGCGACTCAGTCCGTGATGTAATAAGCGGCGCAGGCTATGCCATCGAGCCTTTGAAGCGACAGGAAGCTCACTCCGCATGCTGCAGCTTCGGCGGACAGGGCGCAGTAGCCAACCCGCCGTTCACCGAATTCACCAGAAAGCGCAGGATAGAGGAAAGCGATGACCCGTACATCTGCTACTGCATCAACTGCAGAGATGCCTTCATAGAAGAAGGAAAAGAAAGTTATCACATTCTCGACCTGATGCTTGGAAAAGACCCGAATAGTGTCCCCTACCCTGCATGGAGCGAAAGGCGCCATAACAGGTTCCAGCTCAGGAAAAAGGCCCTGAAGGAATTCTGGGGAGAAGATATACAGGAAGAGGAAGAACATAAAGTGAAACTCATAATAAGCGATGAACTGCAGGCAAAACTGCATAAGGAAAAGATCCTTGTCGAAGACATGGAAAATGTGATCGAGTTCTGTGAACGCACCGGACGCAATGTCCATAACACGGAGACAGGCACGAACACAGGGTATAAGGAGATGGGATACATCACCTACTGGGCAGAATACCGCCAGACGGAAGAGCCCGGTACTTATGAACTTCTCAACGCGTATTCCCACAGGATAAAGATAGATTTGGAGGCGGTCTGGAATGGAAAAAAAGTCGACCTTGATATGCAGTAAATGCAATGTAGAACTGCAGGAATTTGAAGCCAATTTCACATATCTGGAGAAGACTCTCCAGCATAAAGTCCTCCGCTGCCCTGAATGCGGGCAGGTGTATCTCCCCGAAGACCTGGTCCGCGGCAGAATGGCTGAAGTGGAGGATTCGCTGGAGGAGAAATAACTCCGCGGCTCCGGGCAAAAAGATTGTTTGAAACATGTAGCTGAAAAAGCATACGCAGGGAAAATGCAGGAAGAAGCCTTCCTGCATTTTTTGATGTTTTTCTCCCGGAGCACGCGCTTCTGCTCACGTCCGCCCTGCGAAATATAATGGACAAACGCTCTTTTACTTGCTATCATATCTACTGAAGAGTTACTGGGACAACATTATCAGTAGAAGCGACATGATCAGAAACAGAACTTTCAGGACAATCATAATAAAATGCATCGCAGTGATTTTCTGCGCGCTTCTTGCGGCAGGTCCTTTCGCCTGCTGTTTTGCTGTGCCCGCAGATGCAGCCACTAAGACTCCGGGGCAGGACCTTGAAGTCAGAGTCGGATACTTCGGGGACGATAAAGATTATCGTGTAAAGGCGACTTTGTCGAGAAGCCAGCTTGAAAGTCTCAGCGGCGGTACTTACTATTATTCAAATCTCACCCGAGTAGGAACTGTCATGGGTACAGTTGCTCAGGGACCGACGATATACGCCATTCTGGATGCAGCAGGTATAGACAGCGGTTCTGCTCAGTCCATAAACTTAAGAACTACAGACGGAACTAACGTAAATAACTGGTTCGTCTCTCTGAATATGGATCAGTGGGTGAATTCTACCAGATACTATTATCCAAATCTTCGCGGCAACTCTGAAGGAGAAGGCGAATATACCACACCTAACGAAGGCTCGCTGTCAGGATCTTCTACAGTACCTGCCATTATGGCAATAAGAAGTTATACGACCAAAAGCCCCACGGAAGAACTGGATCCTTCAATGATGGATGAAAGCAAGAGTTACCGGTTCTGTGTCGGACAGACAGCTTTAAAGGAAGGCGTTGCTTCCAATGCCTGGTCCTCAATGAACTCGGCGAAATGGATCTTTGGGATAGATGTGCAGCTCTATGGAAGCCCCTCCACCGTCACAGGGATCTCTCTTGATCTGCAGAGCCGAAAAGTCAAAGTGGGCAGCAAGATGAAGATCTCTGCAAAACTTTCCGGGCAGGAACTTTTCGAAGACAAGGTAAAAGGCAACCTGAAGTGGGAAAGCAGCAACACTTCTATCGCCACAGTAGATCAGAACGGAACAGTCACCTTCAAGAAAAAAGGAAAGGTCACTATTACTGTAACAGACCTTGATTCAGGGATCTCCCGATCCGTTACTCTTACCGGTGTATCCGGCAAAAAGCCCCAGGAAGAAGAGAAAAAACCTGAGAAAAACAAGGAAAAAGCAGAGAATAAAGATAAACAGGATAAAGAAAAGGTAAATGAAAAAACTGAAAAGCCGGTTCCTGAAAAAAAGGAAAAGAAAAAAGTCGGGACTAAGACCCTGGACACCACCGGACTGCATGAGGTAGTCATCGGAGGAACCATGTTCGACCGCGAGGAAATGGACGCAGACGCCACTCCTCTGGACGCTCAGGGCGATGATCCCAACGCACCGCTTTACGCGGGACTTGGCGCAGGCGTCTTTGCCGGTGCCGGAGCCATCACCAGGCTG
>CAMCER010000046.1 GCA_945873875.1 uncultured Clostridia bacterium | reverse complement strand
ATCCTGAGGACAAGACTCTCCTCAGGAAGCGAGAACTGACAGCAGACGACGCACAGTCACATTCCCACAGGAATGTGATAACCAGGGCCATGGGCGCGGAAGAGCACGTGGAGCCTGACTTCTTCAAGACTCAGCTGAAAGAAAACGATATCATTCTTTTATGCACGGACGGGCTTTATTCGGATGTGCCGAAAGAAGAGATCGAGGAAATACTGGGAAGCGGCGAAAGCATGTCAGATGTGAGCCGTCTTCTGATAGAAAGAGCAAATCAGTGTGGCGGTAATGACAACATCACCGTAATAGTTTTAAAGATCACAGGAGGAGAGAATGAGCAGTAAAGTACTTGCAGGAAGATACGAATTGCTTGAAAAGATCGGGGAAGGCGGCATGTCCGTTGTCTACAAAGCGAGATGCCGTATCCTCAAGAGATTCGTTGCTATCAAGATCCTGAAGCCGGAATTCATCAAAGACAGCAAATTTACAGAGAGTTTCCGCAGAGAAGCTCAGGCTGCCGCAGGGCTTACACATCCTAACATCGTGAACATCTACGATGTCGGAAGAGAAGGAAACATCCACTATATCGTAATGGAACTCATCGAAGGAAGAGTGCTCAGCGATATAATAAAAGAAGGCGGACCGATCGAGTATCACAGGGCTATTGAGATCACCAAGCAGATCGCAGGCGCTCTTGGATTCGCTCACAAGAACAATATAATCCACAGAGACGTCAAACCTCATAACATACTGATAACGACTACAGGCATTGCCAAGATCGCGGACTTCGGTATCGCCAAGGCTGTCAACTCGACCACTATAGTCGACAACAGCGCTGAAGGAGTCATGGGTTCTGTCCATTACTTCTCACCGGAACAGGCGCGGGGCGGATATGTAGATGAAAGATCAGATATCTACTCCCTGGGCATAGTGCTTTATGAGATGCTCACAGGAAGAGTGCCCTTTGATGCAGACAATCCTGTATCAGTGGCTCTCATGCATATAAACGATGAGATGGTACCGCCGTCGACATATGCGCCGGGGATCCCTCCGGGGCTTGAGCAGATCGTCCTCAAGGCGACGGATAAATTCCAGGAAAACAGATATGCGTCTGCAGAAGAGATGATCCACGATCTGGATAATATCGAACTGGTGACCAGAGTAGTGGGAACTCCTGCAGCAGCCGCGGCAGCGAAAACCGCAGAAGAGCAGCCGAAACCTGCAGCAAAGGTGCAGGAGACAGAACCGGAAGAACCGGAAAAGAAAAAGAAGAGCAAGAAAAAGACAATTATCCCTATCGTCATCGCAGCTGCAGTGATAGCAGCTCTCATAGGCGTGGGATTCGCTACAGGATTCTTCGGCGGCAGCACAGTGCCTAATCTGACAGACAAGACATTTGCAGAAGCTGTACAGATAGCAGAGGACGCAGGATACAAGATAGAACAGGGCGAAAAAGTCAATGACCCTGAAATAGAAAAAGGACACATCGCTTCCCAGACACCTGAACCGGGTGAGGAGGCTGAAGAAGGAACGACCATAACTGTATATCTCAGCAAGGGCCCGGGCCCTGCAACAGTTCCCAGTGTCATAGGAATGGATACACAGGAAGCCCAGAAGAAACTTGAAAGCGCAGGCTTCAAACTGGGTAATGTAACACCTGTAGCCAGCAAGAAACCGAAAGGTGAGATCGTCAAGCAGGATCCTGGTGCAGGCGCGACAGCAGAAGGCGGCACTGAAGTAAACGTAAGCATCAGTGACGGCTCAAAAGAAAATGAAGTCTCCATGCCGTTCGTACTTGACAAGACTCTGGATGAAGCTAAGAAACTCATAGAGGGAGCAGGCCTTAAAGTGGGCAATGTTGAGGAAGGCTACAGTGAAGACTATGCTGAAGACAAAGTTATGTGGCAGCAGTATGATACCAACGAAACTCTGCAGAAAGGCGATACAGTAGACCTTAAAGTCAGCAAAGGCCCTGAACAGAAGGACGAGACCGGAGAACTGGATATCTACATAGATTACTCCAAGGCTGAAAACGATACATTCTTCCTGACCGTGACAGTTACAGACGAAGACGGCACCAGGAACATAATATCCGGAGAGCAGAGAGCCAAGAGCGACGGCGGTGAAACGGTCACCGTTTCCGGAAAAGGCAAAGGAAAAGTCATAGTGCTCTTCGATACGGAAGAGATAATGCGCAAGAGCGTAGACTTCTCCACCGGGGCTGTGAACTGATGAAAGGCGAGATCATAAAAGGGATCGGCGGATTCTATTACGTCAGGACTGAAGACCGCACGTATCAGTGCAGGGCAAGAGGCCTGTTCAAGAAGAAAAAGATCACACCTACCGTCGGGGATTCCGTCCGGATAGATGTGATAGATGATGAAGAAGCCGTGATCCAGGAGATAATGCCCAGGAAGAACATATTCGTCCGTCCGGCAGTATCGAATATAGATCTGATGATCGTCGTTGCAGCAGCTAAAGATCCTGCACCGAACACGCAGGTGATCGACAGGATGCTGGTAACGGCAGAAAAAAGCGGCACAGACGCAGTCCTGTGCATAAACAAGACTGATCTGGCAGAGGAAAAAGGGCTGGAGATAAAGAAGGCATATGAAGATATCTACCCTGTAGTGTGTGTAAGCTGCGCTTCAGGGAAAGGCATCGATGAGCTTCGGGAAATCATCCGCGGCAGGAGATCTGCTCTGACAGGACCTTCCGGAGTCGGCAAGTCCACTATACTGAACAGCCTGAAGCCGGAAGCAGGAGCTGAGACCGGAAGCATAAGTGAAAAGACCCAGAGAGGAAAGCATACGACCCGGCATGTGGAAGTCTTCAGACTGGATGAGAATACGGCAGTGTATGACACGCCGGGGTTCACATCCTTTGAACTTCAGCCGGCAGAGACAGGTGACATCCCTCTGGACAGGTTCTTCCCGGAGATGGAACCGTATCTGGGGACCTGCAGATATGATAACTGCCGCCACTTAAGTGAGCCTGACTGCGGCGTGAAAGAAGCTGTGGCTGAAGGCAGGATACACCGGTCCAGGTATGAGTCATATCTGAAACAGATAGAGGAAATGCAGGAAAGGAAATAAAAATGGCGAAAATCGCACCATCTATACTGTCAGCTGATTTTTCACGTCTGGCAGAGCATGTGGCACTGGTTGAAGAGGCCGGGGCGGATTATGTGCACGTTGACGTGATGGACGGGCATTTCGTACCGAATATCAGTTTCGGGGCACCTGTCATGAAGTGCCTCTGCGGAAAGACTAAGATGCCTTTCGATGTTCATCTGATGATCGAGGAGCCTGACAGATACATAGAGGATTTCGTTACGGACCAGACTGAATATATAACAGTTCATCAGGAAGCCTGCACGCATCTTGACAGGACCATCGAATACATCAGGCAGGCAGGAGCAAAAGCGGGAGTAGCCCTTAATCCGGCCACGCCTGTGGAAACTGTGAAATGGATCCTTGACAAAGTCGATATGATCCTTATAATGTCTGTGAACCCCGGATTCGGCGGACAGAAATTTATAGGATACTGTCTTGATAAGATAAAGGAACTTGACAGGATCAGAACGGAAAAGGGTCTTTCTTTCCAGATTGAGATCGACGGAGGCGCAGGTCTTTCAAATATAGCTGACATCGTGGAAAGCGGAACAGATATAATAGTCGCAGGATCGTCTGTCTTCAAAGCGGAAGACCCGGCGGCAGTCGTAAAGAAGATGAAGGAATATACCAGTAAGAGGGCATAAAAGAGGGAAGTTAGTGTTGTATCAGGGTGTGCGTGAAAAGCTCACCTTCATGGAGCGGATCAATGAGCAAAAAGATTTTAACGGAAGAGCAGAAGTATAAGCGCGGAAGCAGGATCAGAGTATTGCTGATAGTACTCATCATTCTGGCGATCGGCGGTGTCGGATTTGTCAGCGCCAAGACATTCCTGCATCAGGCAGAGAAGAAGATCGAGGAGAAACTCAGCAACTTCGACTATGTGGCCCTGGATGACAAGAAACTTGACATCGATGAAGACGTCAATGCGCAGCTGGTCGACTACAGAAACATACTCCTGCTGGGTATAGATGCCAGAGAAGGTGAGGATGTTGAAAAATGCAGATCGGATGCTATGGTGGTAGTCACCATAAATAAAAAGACCAACGATGTGATGCTTACTTCCATACTCAGAGACAGTTTCCTTGATCTTGAAGAAGGCGGATATCACACTATAGATAAACTTACACACGCTCACGTTTACGGAGGTCCGGTAAACACCATCAGAGCCATAAACAGGAACCTTGACCTGAATATAAATGATTTCGTGAGAGTGAACTGGCGTACTGTAGCAGATCTGGCAGATGCCTTCGGCGGTATCACAGTCAACATCAAGGACTATGAGATCGACGAGATGAATAAATACATAAAAGACACTAACAGAAACCTTCACGGCAGCAAAAAAGAGATAACCAGAGCCGGAAAGCAGAAACTCAACGGTATACAGACAGTTACCTACTGCCGTATCAGAAAAGTCGGCAACGGGGACGTTGAAAGATCTCTCAGGATGAGACGCGTGGTAAAACAGCTGCTGAAGAAAGCAGTCAAGATGGATCTGAAGGAACTCAGCGACACAGCAGATAAAGTTCTCCCTCAGATACAGACCAGCATAGACCCTAAGGATATGATGACGCTCCTGAAGAGATACAAGTCATATAAGATAAAGAAGAGCAGATCGTGGCCATATAAGTATTCAGGGCTTCTCCTGAATAACGGAAGCGGACAGGATCTCTGGTACGATGTGCCTATGACTCTGGAAAGCAATGTGATCAAACTCCATTCGAAACTGTTCGGTCAGAAGAACTATGAACCGACTGACCGCGTGATGGAGATCCATAATCAGATAATGACCATGGTAAACAGCAGATAGGATCTGGGGAATGTCAAAAGATAAAAAAAGCGTAAAAAGAAGCAATGTGATAAGGATCGTCATAGCACTGGTGATCCTTGTTGCTATGATAGGGACATCTGTTTTCGCAGCAGGATTCACCAGGGATGCAGTCTATTCGAAGATGGATAAACTGGCGGATCTCGATGTGAAAAAGAGCCGTCTTGATATAGATAAACGCGTTGCTGAAGATCTGAAAGGGTACACTAACATCCTCCTGCTGGGCATCGACACCAGAGATGTGAAGAGCAACGAAGGCAGCAGAAGCGATGCCATGATACTCGTAAGCATCAATAACGAGACATCGGAGATAAAGCTTGCTTCCATATTCAGAGACAGCTATCTTTATATCCCTGCTGAAAAATTCTGCGACAAGGTCACTCACGCCCATGCCTACGGCGGTGCTGAAGAGGCAATGAAAACACTGAACAGGAACCTTGACCTGAATATTGACAAGGTCATGGTAGTCAACTGGGGTTCAGTGGCAAAGGCAGTCGATACAGTTGGCGGCCTTACCGTAAAGATCAGGCCTAATGAGATCGACCAGATGAACATATACATCGGCGATACCAGAGGAACTATCGGCGGCGAGCGGACTCACATCGATAAAGCAGGCCCCCGGAAACTCAACGGAGTCGAGGCCGTTACATACGCCAGGATAAGAAAGGGCGCCAGCGGTGGGGACAAAGGCAGAGCGCGGAGGATGAGGACGCTCCTTAAAGCGGCTATCAGAAAAGCGCGCAGCATGCCGGCAGATAAGATAAATAAAGCGGCGGATGAGATACTGCCGCAGATACAGACTAATATGGACAATGATACTTTGTCGGATCTGCTCATCAGATTCACAAAGTATAAGATAAACGGAAGCTTTGGCTGGCCATTCGATTACGACGGCTGGTACAGCGGGTTTGGCTGGTACGATGTGCCCATAACCCTGAAATCAAATGTGGTAAAACTGCATAAAAGGCTTTTCGGTCAGGAAAACTATAAGCCCACTGACCGGGTCATCCGCTACAGCAGGATGGTCAGCAAGGATACGGGCTGGTATAAAAAAGGCGACAATGAGACCACAGTCTATTAAGAGGGAGCAGCAATGAAAGAGAAAATAAATGTACTGGTGCTTTTCGGAGGAGTGTCATCTGAACATGACATATCCTGCATATCTGCAGCATCAGTCATAGAAAATATCGACAGGGAAAAATATGCGGTGCACGCAGTAGGGATAACTTCTGATGGAAGATGGTTCCTGACGGAGGCACCTGCTGAGATCATAAAAGAAGGAAAGTGGGAAGATCATCCAGGGAACCTGAAAGCAGCAGTATCACCTGACAGAAGCGACCATGGTCTTCTGATAACAGAAGAGGGTGGAAAGGTGCATGCCCGGTACATCGATGTTGTCTTCCCGGTACTCCACGGAAAAAACGGTGAAGACGGAACCATGCAGGGACTCCTTGAGATAGCAGGTCTGCCTTATGCAGGTCCCGGAACATGCGCATCTGCCTGCGCCATGGACAAAAGCGTCACCAAGCTCATCGTCGACACCACAGGCGTAGCCCAGGCAGGATATTATCTTACGGACAGGTTCTCTTTTTCGGAAGATCCTCTGGGAGAAACTGA
Organism: uncultured Clostridia bacterium; assembly: GCA_945873875.1. The sequence continues at coordinate 15 of CAMCER010000046.1, read as the reverse complement.
GAGAGCAGAAGAACG
>CAMCER010000045.1 GCA_945873875.1 uncultured Clostridia bacterium | reverse complement strand
AGAAAAAGCTCCATTAAGGGGCTGCAGAAACAGTCCCATTCAGGGGCTTCAGAAAATACCGTTAAATACATAAGATCATAACTCAAGTGCATGTCCCGCCGGGGCGTGCACTTTTTATTCCCTTCCTGACCAGCCGACAAAGTCACAGCAGACCTTTCACTGGATCTGCCGGCAAAATCGCAGCAGGTTTTTCACTGGATCTGCCGGCAAAGTCGCAGCAGGTCTTTCACTGGATCTGCCGGCAAGAATGCAGCGGGATCTTGCACGCCTAATAGCGAATAGGGAAAATAGGCGTGCAGTTTCAATAAGGAGATGGCGGACAGAGAAAGTAAGCCAGGGAGCCGGCGCCAAAAAATTGTTTTATGTGAAGCGAAGGCGGCTCGCGTGGCAGCCTCATCCACTGCCGTAAAATATTGCGCAATCACTGGAAATCTCAGCAAAAATGCGATAAAATATTTAATCGTAATAGTAGCGTGGAGGAGTGCGTGCAGTGACGGTTTTGAAAAAGGTTTCATCAAAGGAAAATCAGATATATAAGCTGTGTGAGAAACTGAGACAAAAGAAATACCGCGACAGATCCTGCGCGTATATCGTGGAAGGTGAGAACCTTGTAGAAGAGGCTATAGACACCGGACAGGATATCAGGCATATCGTCATAAATGAAGACGCAGAGATCAGCACCCGGCTCATGCGAAAAGCAGAAGACTGCGGAGGAGCAGTCTTTATGAAGGGCAGTCTTTTTATTAAGGCCGCCCAGACAGAAACCAGCCAGGGCATACTGGCTGTCGTATCGAAGAGATTTGGACCGGAAGATGATCCTGTGAAGAGTTTCCTGGAAACTGCCGATTCCAGAGGAAGCGATCTGGTTATCCTTGACAGGCTCCAGGATCCGGGTAATCTCGGTACCATCATCCGAACAGCAGACGCAGCAGGCTACGGCGGGATAATCGCTGTCCGCGGGACCGGCGATATATATTCTCCTAAGGTGGTGCGCGCCGCGGCAGGTTCGCTGTTCCGCGTGCCGGTCATCTATGCAGAGTCTGGAAAAAAGGCAGCACAGATGGCTAAGAACTGCGGAAAGAAAGTGATATGCACTTCCTTCGATACTGAGAACATGTACTATGACACAGATCTGAAAGAGGATGCTGCCATAGTCATCGGAAACGAGGGAAACGGAGTTTCCCGTGAACTGATGGATGAGGCAGATGAGTTTGTCAGGATACCTATGAGAGGTGAGATAGATTCTCTCAATGCGGCTGTCGCTGCAGCCATACTCATGTATCAGTCCGTCCAGCAGAAAGCCCGCAGATAGCGGAGGATGCGGACGAAGCACAAGAGACTGCTTCAAAGCAGAGCCATGCATAAAAAAGACAAGAAACGGCCGAATACTCAGACCGGAATAAATAAGAAAGGATAAACGTAAAATGAAGGATCAGCTCAATAAGATCTTACAGAACGCAAAAGAAAAACTTGCGCAGGCAAAGACTCAAGCAGAGACAGAAGACATCAGAGTCAAAGTGCTTGGCAAGAAAGGTGAGCTTACAGCCATACTCAAGTCAATGGGAAAGCTCAGCAAGGACGAACGTAAAGAACTGGGACAGGCAGCCAACAAAGCCAGAAACGAGATCGAACAGCTCATCAATGAGAAGTTCGAAGAAGTGAAAGCTGCTGCCAAGGAACTCCGATTCAGAAAAGAGAGGATCGATGTAACAGAGCCTGGAAAGTCTTTTGACCTGGGCGTAAAGCACCCCATCACCCTCACTATAGAAGAGATATCAAGAATATTCATGTCCATGGGATTTTCTATCGCGGAAGGTCCTGAAGTAGAGACAGTTTTCTATAACTTCGACGCGCTCAACGCAGGCCCCAACCACCCTGCAAGAGACTGGAGCGACACTTTCTATATCAACGACGATGTCCTTCTCAGGACACAGACATCTCCGGTACAGGTAAGGACACTGCTGAAGCAGGATCCGCCTATCAAGGTCATCTCACCGGGAAGATGCTTCAGATGTGATACACCGGACGCCACTCACTCACCTATGTTCCATCAGGTGGAAGGCCTGGTAGTCGATGAGGGCATAACCATGGCAGACCTTAAGGGTACACTGGACAGCATGGCCAAGCAGCTTTTCGGAAGCTCGACTAAGACCAAGTTCAGACCGCATCACTTCCCGTTCACAGAGCCCAGCGCAGAAATGGACGTAACATGCTTCAAATGCGGCGGAAAAGGCTGCAGAGTCTGCAAGGGCAGCGGCTGGATCGAGATACTGGGCTGCGGCATGGTCCATCCTAACGTGCTGAGAGTCGGCGAAGTGGACACAGAGAAGTACACAGGCTTCGCCTTCGGAATGGGCGTTGAGAGGATCGCGATGTTAAAGTACGGGATAGATGATATCAGGTTGTTCTATGAGAACGATATGCGTTTCATCGAACAGTTCAAATAGGAGGCGGACAGATGTTAGTACCAATTGAATGGCTGAAAGACTATACAGATATAAACGTCAGCACAGAAGAATTCTGTGACAGGATGATAATGTCAGGTTCCAATCTGGAAACAGTGGAATACTTTGGCGAAGGAATAAAAAAAGTCGTTGTCGGAAAGATCGTGAAGATCGAAAAGCACCCTGACGCGGACAAACTCAGAGTCTGCCGCGTGGATGTAGGAGAAGAGGAACTGCTGCAGATCGTCTGCGGTGCTCCCAACGTATATGAAGGCGCCATGGTGCCGGTAGCGCTCCACAAGAGCCATATCCCGGGACCTCTCCACGGACAGCCTAAGACAGAAGAAGGCGTAAAGATCACTAAAGGAAAACTGAGAGGCGTAGAGAGCTTCGGCATGATATGCTCCGCCGGAGAGCTGGGATTTGACGACAAAGTAGTTCCGGTATTCATCAAAGACGGCATCTGGCTTCTGCCAGACGACCTTACACCAGGTGATGATTTTGTAGAGGCAATGGGCATAAAGAACGCGGTAGTCGATTTCGAGATCACTCCTAACAGACCGGACTGCCTGGCCATGATGGGAATGGCAAGAGAAGCGGCTGCTACTTTCGGGACCAAACTCAGATATCCTGACACAGAGTGCCAGAACGAGACCAGCGAAAAAGCAGAAGATTTCATAGACATAGAGATAAAAAATCCGGAGCTGTGCAAGAGATACGCAGCAAGGATCGTCACAGACGTGAAAATAGAGCAGAGCCCCTGGTGGCTCCAGAAGAGACTCATGTACGCAGGCATGAGACCTATAAACAACATCGTCGACATCACCAACTTCGTCATGCTGGAATACGGCCAGCCGATGCACGCATTTGACATCAGACAGCTGGAAGACGGGAAGATCATCGTAGAGACAGCATCAGAAAGCGAGAAGTTCACTACTCTCGACGAGACAGAAAGGACCCTGACCGGCGACATGCTCATGATCAAAGACGGGAAAAAGCCTGTTGCCATCGCAGGAGTCATGGGAGGACTCAATTCAGAGATCGAAGAAGACACTACCACGATCCTTGTAGAGTCTGCCAACTTCAACGGAGACAGCGTGAGAGCCACATCCAAGAAGCTGGGACTGAGGACAGAGGCATCCTCCAGATTCGAAAAGGGCATCGACCCGAACCTGTGCCAGGCTGCGGCAGACAGATTCTGCAGACTCGTAGAGCTTCTGGGATGCGGTAAAGTCGCCAGCGGCATCGTTGACGTTTATCCGAACAAAGAAGAAGCAAGGACAGTGGAGGCCAGAGTAGACAGGATCAACCACGTCCTGGGCATAGACCTTACCAGAGACGAGATGGTATCCATGCTGGAGGCGCTGGAAATGAAAGTGGAAGGCGAAGGCAACATCATGAAAGTCACACCGCCGACAGTCAGACAGGATCTGCTGGAGGAAGTGGACTATGTAGAAGAAGTGGCCAGGATGTACGGATACGATAAGATGCCTGTCACACTGCCGAAGAGCAACACAGAAGCGACGAAGCCGCTGAAATGGACCATGAAGGACAAAGCCAGAGACGCTCTCTGCGCCATGGGCCTTGACGAGATACAGACTTATTCATTTGTCAGCCCTAAGGGAGTGGACAATATCCGCATAGGAGAGGGCACCTGGGAAAGGCATTTCGTAAAGATCCTGAACCCTCTGGGAGAAGAGAACTCCGTAATGAGAACAGTGCTGATCCCCAACATGCTGGAAGTGCTGGGAAGGAACTATTCCAGAAAGCTCGAAGAGGCTAAGGCTTTCGAGATCGGAAACACATTCTTCGGGAGCATCAACGACCCGATGGGGCTTCCTGATGAGCAGGACTCACTTTGTATAGGTATGTACGGAAAAGACGTTGACTTCTTCACACTCAAAGGCGTCATAGAAGAGATGCTCAATGTCATGGGCATCAGAGACATCGAATTCGTACAGGAAGAGAAAGTGGGAGCATATCATCCGGGAAGATGCGCAAGGATCACAGCCAACATGATGGAATATGCCCTGAAGCATAAAGACGAGATAGACATCACAGATCCGTCGGCGCTTGAGCCTATAGAGCTTGGCATCATGGGCGAGATACACCCGGATGTGGCTGAAAAATACGGAATAAACACCAGAGTATACTGCTGCGAGCTGAGATTCACCGTGATGAGTGATCTTGCTGATATGGAAAAGGTATTCAGACCACTTCCGAAGTATCCGGCATCCACCAGAGACATCGCTCTGCTGGTCAACGAAGAGGTTCCTATCGGACAGCTTGAATACATCATCAGGTTCACAGGCGGCGAGCTTCTCGAAGACGTGAAACTCTTCGATATCTACAGAGGCGACCAGGTGGAGGAAGGCAAGAAGAGCGTCGCATTCACACTGACTTACAGAGACCCTGAAAAGACCCTGACAGATGAAGAGGTCACAGAGGTCCACGATAAGATAGTAAGTGCCCTCAGGACAGGAGCTGAAGCTGTACTGAGAGAGATATAAGCAGGAAAGGAAGGAGCAAGGAAGGAGCTATGGATAACAACAAGGTAAGTGTAAAAATCTATGGGCAGGAATACGTTATCGCAGGAGATACCCCGCGCCAGCGTATAGTCAAGATCGCGGCATATGTTGATAATAAAATGCACGAGATCAATGAAGTGATGAGCCCGGGTCCGGCATCGAGCCTGGCAGTTCTTTCTGCAGTGAACATCTGTGATGAGCTGTTCGACGCTCAGGAGCAGGCAGAAGAGCTTGAAAAACAGAATGCCCAGCTTCAGAAAGATGTTCAGCACTATGTTCAGCTCTGGGATGAGGCGAAGAAGACCTACATCGAGCAGAAGGAAGAAGGCCAGGTCATCATCCAGCAGAAGGACGAGCTCCAGAGACAGCTTTCTGATAAGGACAAAGAGATCAGGAACATGAAGGACCAGGTCCAGGCTGCTGATAAGGAAGCTGAGGAAAAGGCTGCGGCTTCAGTTCACGAACTGGAAGAGAAATGCAGAGAACTGGAGAACAGTTTCTTCGATATCCAGATGGAGAACATACAGCTTAAAAAAGAACTCGGCACTTACAGACGTGATTCAGAAGACTAGCATCTGAAAGGCTTCCCGGTAATATACGAAGAAGACATCAGAGACGAGCAGACCATGAAGAAAAAAGCACTGGAAGTTCTTGAATACGATAAGATCATCCGGAACCTGACTGATCAGGCGAACTCAGATATGGCGAAAGAGATCATATCTGAGTTCAGGCCTTTTCGCGATATCAGGCAGATACGCGATGGACTTGAAGAAACCACCGAAGCGGTAAGCCTTATCATCCATAAAGGTCCGCTGCCTTTGGGTGGTTTTTATGATATATCTGACAGCGTACACTTCGCCCGCAAGGGAGGGGTGCTGACCATGAGCCAGCTGCTTCATGTCAGATACAATCTGTCCATAGCAAGGCAGGTCATATCTTTTCTGAAAAGCGATGTGCCGCCCATGCCGGCTATAATGAGCATCAGCGAGCTGATAGTTCCAGCTGGCAGACTGGAAGAGGACATTGAAAGGTGCATAATCTCAGAAGACGAGATGTCTGATAACGCCAGCACTGAGCTTCGGGATATAAGAAGGTCCATAGCCAGACAGAAAGACGCCATCAAGGCAAGGATGGACCGTATAGTCTACTCCTCGGGGAACAAGACCTTCCTGCAGGATGCCATAGTTACTGTCAGAGACGGCAGATACGTGGTTCCGGTGAAACAGGAATATAAGAGCCAGATGCCCGGCGTCATCCACGACGAAAGCTCCACAGGCGCGACTGTGTTCATAGAGCCTCAGGTCATCGTCACCATGAACAATGAACTGAGAGAGCTTGAGATCGCAGAAAGGGCCGAGATGGACAGGATCCTGGGAGAGCTTTCCCTTGCCGTGTCTGAGCATTTCCACGACCTTATCAATAACCAGAAGCTGATGATGCAGCTGGATATAATAATGGCCAAAGGAAAACTTTCCGTATCGTATAAAGGGGAGGAACCGGAAGTCACAGACGATACTTCACAGAGGCTGGTGCTGAAATCAGCAAGACATCCTCTCATAGATCCGGAAAAAGTGGTACCCATAGATGTGGCACTTGGGGGAGATTATCTTACTCTTGTGATCACAGGGCCCAATACAGG
>CAMCER010000044.1 GCA_945873875.1 uncultured Clostridia bacterium | reverse complement strand
CTGAGTTTCGCCTGGATGGCCGACGTGCTCTCGCCAGGCTCAAGGACCTTCGTGTAATAGTAAAAGTCTCCGTGGGTCTCCCAGTCTGACGGCGCATCGAAGCTGACTTTCATAAGCTCGCTTCCTATGATCCCCACACGCAGGACCACTGCCCCGTCGCCTGTATTTCTGATGGAGATGGTCTTGTCGCCTTCGTGTACGTGCTCCTCGATCTCAGTGACCTTGGACAAATGAAGGGTCACGTCTCCGTATCCCATTTCATAATCACTGAAATACGCCAGGCTCACACCTACTGATGTGAATATGACCAGCAGGGCTGCCGACAGAGCTATAAGTGTTTTTTTAGACATTCTTCTCATATATCGTGCCTCCCTCACTGACCTTTCGTTATCAGCCCGATCTGTTCTTTCACTTCGTATCCGCCCAGATCATTCTTCGAATATCTGTTGATGACGCCGCCTGAATAAGTGGTGTTATCGTATTTGTTAGTAAATTCGACGGTGTATTTTCCGTTCCCGCTCTCGTCAAAAGTAAGCTTCGCCTCTTTTACAGGTTTATCCGGCTTGTAGTTTCCTGAATACTTTTCTCTGACAGTAAGTCTTGCGAGGCCCCGCGGGATCTCTTTCACATTTATCTTCTGTTCTGTTTTCTTTTCGTCGAACAAAAGACCCGCCGGCATGACAAAAACAACTTTTCCGTCTTTGTCATAACCTGTTATCTCAAAGCCCAGGTATGCTGGCGTCTGCTCGCCGTGCCGCACATGGTCTTTCATTTTTTTCACGATCTCAAGAGACGGCCTTCCGTATACGTTGGTTATGTTGATGGTCTTGGCATCAGCCTCAGCACTGGAGTTTTCAACCATCTCGATGCGGTAATCCTGTGATATGTCATCACTCAGGACTTCTTTGCAGGACCATTTTTTTCTGGTCTTGTCCGGTTCCGGTTCCCATGAATATGTCCAGTGGTTTTTATCGCTGAGCGTCACTGTCTCTTCAAGGTCATCGCCGTAATATATCTCGACCTTTACGCTTTTCGGCCTGTTTTCCGGATCGCCGCCTGACCAGCTTTTCACTACTGTATAGTTATGGAAGATGGGCTCGAACAACGGTTTCACAGTGATCCCCGGCTTGCTGCCGCTTCCCGCATCACCGTTGAGCACCATGATGAACATAGGCCGCGGCGTCAACACTCCGTAGGTCTCACCGTACCAGACGCTCTGGCTTTTGCCTGTGAGAAGATAAAGGCCGTTCTCAACGCCGGTGAAGGAAAATTTCCCTTTACTGTCTGAAACAGCAGTTGCCGCCGGCTCACTTCCTTCCGGGATATACTCCGCCAGAGTAGCTGCCGAGCTGAGCCATTTATCTCTCCACGCGTCTTCATCTGCGTAGTCCTCTTTTCCTGTGAACACCGGTATGTCCACCGGCGCATCGCTGAACTCGTCTGTGCGGACCAGACTGCTGCCGCTGAACGTTCCTACTTTATACAGCTGCAGGTCCGAACCGCCGGATCCTGGTTCAGTATATGTTCCGTATATGGTGTATCCTTCCGCTGCGAAGACCTGCGGCATCCCAGAGATCATCAGGGTCGCTGCCATGATCATCACGAGCATCAGACACAGTTTTTTCTTTATGGTCATGATCTTCATCGTCTTACTCCGGATTATTCTTCTTAAGATCCATTTCTTCCAATAATCTTTTCAGATAATTCTATCAGTCGCGAAGATGGCGATTCTATATACTCCTGTTGGATTTATGGCACTTTCGTAATGTTTTTGTAAAATCGCGCATGACAAAAGCCGGGGAAAAGTCCCCGGCTCTGGCATTTTTATGTTTACTGGATCCTTTTATCAGTCATCCTGTATGAGCTCTTCCAGCGTGCTGAACAGGCTGTCAGGCTCTACCGGTTTACTCAGGTGGGCATCCAGACCTGCCTGCAGGCTGGACTGCACGTCTTCATCGAAGGCGTTGGCGGTGAGTGCGATGATCGGTATCTTCTTCGCATCTTCACGATCCAGCTCCCTTATCCTGCTCGTGGCTGTCAGGCCGTCCATCTCAGGCATCCTGATATCCATAAGGATCGCATCATAATAGCCTTCCGGTGATGCCTGGAATTTCTCAAGTGCGATCTTTCCGTTCTCAGCATGATCTACCTCCATCTGGCGCATTTTGAGCACTTCCTTCATGATCTCCGCGTTGACCGGCATGTCTTCAGCAAGAAGTATCTTCCTGCCTGTGAGATCGGCCGCCGCCTTTGTCTCCGTACCGCTCATGCCTTTCTTTCTGGTAGCTTTATGGAACTCATCCATGACACTGGCCGCGAACAGCGGTTTTGCCACGAAACTGTCGACACCGGCTTCAACAGCCTTATCTATTATTTCATCCCAGTTGTATGCGGTAAGTATTATGATCGCTGAGTCTGTGCCCACTATCTCTCTGATTTTTCTGGATGTCTCGATACCGTCCATCTCCGGCATCTTCCAGTCTACAAGGATAAGGTTATACGGCGTCCTCCGTGCATGGGCAAGCCTGACTTTTTCAAGTGCCTCTGCTCCGGAGAGGACAGTCTCAGATGTTATACCTGCTTCCTCCAGCACGACTTTCGCGTGTTCACACGCGATAGGATCATCATCTATCACGAGAACGCTCATCTGCTTAGGATCTATCCTGCTGATGCCGTCTTCTGTTTCCGTGCGGTCACAGTCCTGGAAAGTGATGGTCACAGTGAAACATGTGCCTTTTCCTTTTTCACTTTCCACATCGATGCGGCCGTTCATCATCTCAACGATGCTCTTGGTAATAGCCATACCCAGACCCGTGCTCCCGAATTTGTTGGTGGATGACGAATCCTCCTGGCTGAATGTGTTGAACAGCTTCGGGATGAATTCTTTATCCATTCCGATGCCTGTATCTTTTATTTTGAACTGAAGGGTCGACTTATTGCCGAATGATGCTGTTTTATCGACTGTCATGCTGACTTCCCCGCCTTCAGGTGTGAACTTGACTGCGTTGCTCAGTATGTTCAGCAGCACCTGTTTCAGTTTCATCTCATCGCCCACATAATATTCATCTATCTGGCCGTTGAGTTTGCAGTCATACTCCAGTCCTTTTTCAGAGCACTGACTGCTGACCATGGTATTTATCTGTTCGAGCACTTTAGAGAATGAGAACTCTTCATTTCTGATGACCATGGTCCCTGCTTCGATCCTCGATACATCCAGTATGTCATTGATGAGACCAAGCAGATGACGGGCCGAATCCCCTATTTTCTCAAGACTGTCTCTGGTCTTTTCCGGGACATCCGGGTCATTCAATGCGATGCTGTCGAGACCTATTATAGCATTCATCGGCGTTCTGATCTCATGAGACATGTTGGACAGGAATGCTGTCTTGGCTTTGTTGGCTTCTTCTGCCAGTTCCAGCGCATCGCTCAATGCCTGCTGCTGAGCCATGGAATCTCTGGTTTCGCTGTCCACGTCTGAGAATCCTGCTCCGACGGCATGAATCATATGATCTTCTCTATCTTCAGCATGGCGGACACCGGCCATTCGCAGCATCTCATAGCGCTCCTGACCGTTTTTATTAGTCAGATATCTGTATGATGCTACCAGGTTTTTCTCAAGGTTTTCACGAATGATTTCAGGTTTCACGAATTCAAGGAACCCTTCTCTGAAGTTTTCATCGACATAGAGTTCTGCATACTTTCTGAAGGTCTCTGAATATCCGAACTCCTCACCTTCGCTTAACATGGTGTTGGTAGCAGGATCAGTCCTGTAGCATATGCCTTTATCATTATCCAGGTCTATATAGTAGACGCTTCTGTAATCTGAAGCCAGAGCCGTTATCATGTTATCCTGCTGAGCACGCTGCTTTTCCTGCTCAAGCAGCTGTTCCTGAAGGGTCAGCCTCTGCTGCATCTCTTCCTGTTTTATCCGGTTTTCTGTCTCTATCTTCTCTTTTTCAAGAGTCAGTTTTGAGCTCCGTCTGATCTGCAGGATCATTACCCCGAATACTATCACCAGTGCGATGATAGTCATTATCGTCTGTATGAGACTCCTTCTGGTCATTTTTTCTGAAACGCCGCTTATCTGATCTGTTATAACGCTTTCTCTGACGAGGTATGTGAGCATCCAGTTAGTACCCTCGATGGGTACAAAGTCCAGACTCTCCTGTATCCCGTTATAGGAGAACGAAGCTATACCCGGTTTTCCCCCGGTGAAATCTCTGTTCATCTCTTTGAATGAATAGCCTTCTTCGAAATCCGCTGTCTTCATGGCGTCAAGGAGATTATCCTCACTTGCAAGACCCCCCAGTACAAGGTTAGAGAGAGCGATACCGTCACGGGTGTATATATTGCAGAATGTCATTTCATTGGTGTCTGACTGAAGTGAGAGTCCGTCAAGCAGTGCGGACATATCTTTTTCAGTGAAGCAGACTGTCAACCTTTTTCCCAGGAACGTCTTTCCTTTTACCGGTATGGCGATGATGACCTTTTTGTCATCGGTATCAAGACCTGTCACTGAAATGTCAGGAGCAGACAGCGTCTTGTAGTCAAAATCGTAGCTTTTGATGTTTGTTCGCGTACCCTGAGATGTATATATGAGTCCGTCAGAGTCCACGAAAGCGAATATATTGAGTTTGTACAGTTTTTTCATCTCTGCCTGGAAAGACTGAAGCGATTCCATGCTGCTCAGATCCTCATCTGTCATGAGGCTTATGGCCTCCTTCATGTTGCCTATACTGCTTTCCAGATTGGTGGAAACTACCTGTTCACGTCTTCCGGCAAGCTCATCCAGATAGAGCCTGCTTACGGAGCGGACAGCCTCTTCAGTCGCCTGATTGGCGCTCCTGCCCATCCAGAATGTGCTGAGCACGAGTATCGCTGCAACGATGATGACCACCAGAACAGTGAATGGAACTATTTTGTTTTTCTTTTCGTTATCTTTCATCTGAAACTCCCTGACCACTATATCTGTACAGCCTGCCCCTTCTGCAGGCTTTTTTATCACGTTTGTCCTGCTCCTTTCGCAGGCCTTTCTCATTTTTCATCTGCACCGGACTTTCCTGCCCGAAAGTAATCTGCGAGGCTTTTATGCACTACATCTCTGGGCTCGAACCTGAAGATGCGGCAGAAAACGTAAAACCTGCTATATATATGGCAAGCCCGCATACGAACCTGACCCACTGCAGCGGGTCTTTCTTTTCAATATTTATCCGCCTCCTGGCGTCCGATGTCATTTCTTTCCGATGCTCAGTTCTCTCAGCTGACTGAGCTCCTCCACTGAAAAATCATATGTTGAATTGCAGAAATGACACTTGACCTCTATGGGTTTGCCGCCTGCGATCAGTTCATCCAGTTCCTTTTTACCAAGGGTGATCAGCGCGCGTGCCATCCTGTCTTTAGAACAGTCACAATGAAAGCGCACCGGCTTTTCGTCCAGTATCTCAAGACTCATATCCCCCAGTATCTCCTTAAGGATATCATCCGGTCCCATGCCTTTTTCCATCATCGCTGTGACGCTTTCAAGACCTGCGATCTTCTCTTCCAGACCGGCCACCACTTCTTCGTGAGCATAGGGCATCAGCTGGATGATGAATCCGCCTGAGTGTCTGACGGTACGGTCTTTGTCCACCATGACGCCAAGACCCACCGCCGACGGAGTCTGGTCTGAAACTGTAAAATAGTATGCCAGGTCATCACCGATCTCGCCGGTCTGAAGTTCGACCTGGCCGTTATACGGTTCCTTCAGTCCCAGGTCCATGCTCACGCTGAGTATGCCGTTTCCGATGGCGCCGCCTACGTCCAGCTTGCCTGCTGCTTTATCAGGTATGATCACCAGAGGATTTGACACAAGGCCCTTGACATTTCCTTTACTGTCGGCCGTGACTGTAAGGCCCTTTGCCGGTCCGTCGCCTTTGATCTGGATCGTTACGATATCGGCATCGCCTTTCATCATGGATCCCATCATGGCTCCAGCCGAAAGAAGACGCCCTAAAGCCGCCGTCATTACTGGTGTCGTGTTATGTATTTTTCGCGCCTTTTCTGCCATCTGTGTTGAGTCCACCGCAAAAGCGCGGATGTGAGACCCGGCCGCTGTAGCGCGTATAAATCTGTCTGTCATATTTCTCTGTCTGTGCTCTATCTGTCGCTTATTTCTCGTACTGCTTTTCTCCGTCAAGGATCATCATCTTATCTTTATTGGGGATGATCTCCTTATCTCTTACTGTCTCGTCCCACTCTTCCGGTGCAACTTCTTCAATGGAGATGCTTATGGCCTCCGGCGGGCAGCCCCAGTGATTTACGAACACCTTGTTGATCCCCTCAGCAATGATCTTCTTAGTTTCCTCATCCTTCGGAAAAGCTTTTACTTTGATATACGGCATCTTATCCTCCTTATATCATTCAGGCACCAGGCAAATAAGCCCCATGCTTCTCTCACGGCTTTTTACACCACCATTCTGCATTATCTTATCATCTGAGCACCGGAGCCATTAGCCCCTGCTGCCCTGTTTTATTCTTTTTTATTTTACCATAAAGTGCGTGAACAGGGTGTAAAGATTGACAATTCTCAGAGAGTGTTGAAATATTTCTCACTTTTTCACCTTGCCCATTACAAAGGGGGCGGCTCACTGACTACCCC
>CAMCER010000043.1 GCA_945873875.1 uncultured Clostridia bacterium | reverse complement strand
ATTTGAACTCATCTCAAACATAAAAACACCGCCTTTTATATGGATTTATTTCTATAATAATTATACCATATATAAGAATAAATGTCAAGATATTTATAACAAAAAAAGATGAAAAAGGAGAAACTCCGGCTGCAGATAAGGACGCCGGAACTGGCGGGACTGGAGCGGGCCCGGACGGCGAGATCGTCTTCGACCACGTTTCATTCGGATATGACCCGAAAGAGCCTGTCATCAAAGACTTCAGCTACACTGCGAAAGCCGGCAGTCAGGTGGCCATCGTCGGCCCGACGGGAGCAGGCAAGACCACCATCGTCAAGCTCCTCATGAGATTCTACGAACTTGACGGCGGTGCCATAACCATAGACGGCATCAACATAAAGGACATGAGCAGGAAAGAGCTTCGCGATAAATTCAGCATGGTCCTTCAGGACACGTGGCTCTTCAACGGCACCATAAGAGAGAACATCAGATACGGCCGCATGGATGCCACCGATGAAGAGGTCATCGCCGCGGCCAAGGCCGCCCATATACACCATTTCATCATGACCCAGCCGGGAGGCTACGACATGGTCATCAACGAGGACGCATCCAACATCTCACAGGGCCAGAAACAGCTTCTGACCATCGCCCGGGCCATGCTTGCGGACAGCCCGCTGCTGATCCTGGACGAGGCCACCAGCTCGGTGGATACCAGGACGGAAAAACTGATTTATTCCGCCATGGAAAGGCTCATGAGCGGCAGGACCAGCTTCGTCATCGCTCACAGATTGTCAACCATACGGGATGCCGATACCATCCTTGTCATGGATCAGGGCGACATAATCGAGCAGGGCAGTCATCAGGAGCTCATCGAAAAAGGCGGCTTCTACGCGTCGCTCTATAACAGCCAGTTCGCATAGAAAAATACAGAAAGCGTCCCGTGATCTTTATACGGGCGCTTTTTTTATTGTGCCGGATCCGCACGCCGGCGGAGGTTTATACACTGACAAAATATAAACAAATTGTTAACTTTGTCTGAAAATGTAACCCCTTTTTCAAAATTCGGTTGACTAAAACCCTTCACTTACGTATAATGTTAGTACATTTTACCGAAGAGTCATTTTTAATAAGAGGAGTACGAAAAATACCTGTTGAGTATTAGTTACTTGCATGAGGAGGCCTGAAGAATGTCAACAAAATCAAAGGTATTACATATTCTTGAAAGTCAGCGGGGCAAGCCCGTATCCGGGCAGGAACTCGCAGAAAAAATGGGGATCTCGAGGACGGCTATAAACAAAGCCGTTAAATCGCTGAGGAAAGAAGGATTCCCCATCGCGGCTGCTCCCAGAAGAGGATACACTCTGTCGGATCAGAGCGATGTGCTTTCCGTTCCTGCTATCAGGGCGCATCTTAATTCGAAAACATCACAGATACCACTTGAACTGTTCCGTTCGGTAACATCCACTAACGATAAAGCAAGAGAGCTGGCAACTTTCGGCCAGACTATACCTTCGCGTGCGGTAGTGGTCGCCAATGAACAGACTGCAGGGCGCGGAAGACTCGGACGTTCATTCTATTCACCTGCGGACACAGGGATCTATATGAGTTTTCTCATTAAACCTGAATTTGATATAACACACGCAAGGCTCATAACCACAGCGGCCGCAGCAGCAGTGGCTTCAGCCATCGAATCACTTACCGGGTTTGTACCTGAGATCAAATGGGTCAACGACGTGTATCTTCACGATAAAAAGATATGCGGGATACTGACTGAGGCTGTTTCCGACTTTGAAAGCGGTGCCATCCAGTATCTGGTCGTGGGGATAGGAATAAACTGCAGCACGAAGAAGTTCCCGAAAGAGCTGGAAGGCCTTGGAGGCTCCATCTCTGAAGAAAACGAGCCTTTCTTCAGAAACGCTCTGGTCGCTGAAGTGATCAACCAGTTCATTCCTCTTACTTATCACCTTGATGAGAGGTCATACCTCTCATACTACAGGGCGCATTCCATGGTAGTAGGAAAAGACATACTGGTGTACAGAAACGGCATGGACGGCACCAGCGAAGGCCAGGCGGCTTATGCCAAAGGCATCGACAATAACGGAGGGCTCATGGTCGTATACGGAGACGGGACCAATGAGACACTGGCCACAGGAGAGATCAGTATAAGACTTGACCGGTAAACAAAGGAAGGAAACAATAAAATGTTAAATAACGAAGCAGCATATCAGCGTACAACTTTATCTTATCTTCTGCTTGCAGCGCTTATGGCGGCTGTATGCGCAGTTTGTTCATGGATATCAGTTCCGCTCCCGTTCACACCGGTGCCTATAAATCTGGGTACTCTGGCAGTGTTCCTTACAGCGGGATTGCTGGGATGGAAGTACGGGACTTTGTCAGTTCTGGTGTTCGTTCTTCTCGGAGCAGCAGGACTTCCGGTGTTCCACGGATTCACAGGCGGCATAGGGATCATCACAGGTCCTACAGGCGGCTATATAGTTGGATACATTCTGGCAGCACTGCTTACAGGAGTCATGATCGATTCGTTCATGAAGAATAAAAGAGAAGGAACCAGCAAGGCGGCAGTATATGCGGTGTTTGTCCTGGCAATGGTACTGGGGCTTGCAGCATGCTACGCTCTGGGAACAGCATGGTTCATGCACATAAGCAAGACAGGCCTGGGCGCTTCACTTCTCATGTGCGTAGTACCGTTCCTCATCGGCGATGCAATAAAAATAGCCATAGCGACGGTTCTGGTAAGAAAACTCAGACCATTCGTGCGCAGGTAGGCTAAACCGGTTTTCATGCGGATCAGCCCGAAAACAAGGGCCAGATCCGCTCTTTTTTTATTGTACATTTCGGGCGTTCAAAAATTGGAAATCTTGTCATTTTATGGGCTCTATGTTAACCTAAAAAAGTATGTACCGTTGGTTTTCGGCAAGGTTGGCGGAGTGTTCAGGAAAAATTTTTCAGAAAAAGTGGACCCCTGACCTGTGCCCTGCAGTCATACCTAATGTAAAACAAATTTGGAACACATATTGCAGCATTGCAAGAAGGAATCATCAGATGAAAAAAATCAGAAAACCAGCATTCATAATCGTGGCGGTGATCGTGGCAGCCGGACTGGTATTCACATCACCTGGCACTCTGCTCAAAGCTATGGGCGAAGAGAGTCAGACTGGTGATGAAAGCCAGCAGACTGTTACCGTGAGCCAGGAGGAAACAGATGGCGGATCTGCTCCGGAAGAAGAACCGGGCGATGCGCAGCTTTCTGATGGCCAGGATAATAATGACCAGAGCGAAGAGATACAGCTGGAAGATGACACAGATAAAAACAGCACAGGAGAAGACGGCCAGAACACTGTATCAGATAACAAAGGCGAGAGCGGATCTGAAGATCAGAGCAGCTCTGAAAGCAGAAAAGCACCTGCAAAAGCGGCAGAAAAGGCTCCGAGAGATTACGGCACTTTCGAAGTTTCTGTTGAAGGTGAAGATGAACCGGGAGATTACATCGAATATTCCGGCGGCGTACTGACGATAAAAGAAACAGACAAAGCAGTAACCGTAAAGAATAAGAACGACGGGGCGACAACAGACAGGATAGTAGTTGCAGGCAGCGCGACAGTGATCCTGGACGGCGTGAACATCGCGGCAGCAGGCGGCCCGGCCATCAAGGTAGATCCGGGCGTAAAGGCAACTGTCACACTAAAGAGCGGAAGCGAAAACACAGTGACCGGTGCAGCTAACTACGCCGGTATCGAGGTCGGATATGAAGATGGAAATCTTGCATCACTGACATTAAATGGAGCAGGACAGCTGAAAGCCACCGGCGGAGATAAGTCGGCTGGCATAGGCGGCGGCTATAACAGCAAGACTTCTCAGGGAAGAAATACTTCCAGTTACTGTGGAAACATCACTATTGAAGGGGATCCGGTGATCAATGCAACCGGGACCAACGGCGGTGCCGGGATCGGATCAGCAAACAATAATGGCGTAAACTCCGATGGTACGACCCAGAGCCGTTCATATAAAATGCAGTATAGTGAGATCGGTGCCATCACTATAAAAGGCGGAGATATAACAGCTGAAGGCAGAGCCGGAGAAGGCATCTGAGGCGGTAATCACTGTGACTCCGGAGTCATTACTATTGAAGGCGGCACCATTCATGCCAGCAGCAATGATGGTGCGGGTATAGGCTGCGGAAGAGGAAGCTCCAATTACGGCGGTGACGCAGACAAAGGTCATGGATATTACTTTGCTGATGTAACTGTCAACGGCGGCACTATATACCTACGACGGAAAGAGCCACGGAGCGGCAGTAACAGTAAGCAGACTGCCAAAGGGATATAAACTTGAAGAGGCCGCATCTTCTGCAGAAGTAAAAGATGTGACTGACAGTCCGGTGACCGTGACAGCGGACAGACTGATCATAAGGAATGCCGCAGGTGAAGACGTGACTTCAAGACTCAACGTAGTATACGAAGACGGACAGCTTGCAGTAGAGCCTGCAGTGCTGACTGTCATCACTCCGAGCGCGGACAAGGTATATGACGGAGAGCCTCTTACAGCAGAAGGATCCATCAGCGGATTTGTCGGAGGCGAGACGGCTGAACTGGTTACTACAGGAAGCCAGACAGAGACCGGCGACAGCAGGAACACCTACGAGATCAGGTGGAACGGCACAGCGAAGGAAAAGAACTACCGCGTAGAAGAATCTGTGGGAGCCCTGACAGTAAGGGAGAGCGAGGATGAGATCATCGTCGAGACCACAGGCGGAACATTTGTCTACGACGGAAAGACCCATAAAGCTGCAGTTGCTGTGAAAGGTCTGCCGAAGGGATACAGCCTGGAAAGAGTAGAATCTGCTGCTCAGGCACGCAATGTGACAGAAGAGCCTGTTTCAGCTACAGCGGACGTTCTGATCATAAGGAACGCTTCGGGAACAGACGTCACAGGCAAGATGAACATCCACTACACAGACGGCAGCATCGCAGTGACGCCGGCTCAGCTGACAGTCACTACTCCGGATGCCGGCAAGGTATATGATGGAGAGGTGCTGACAGCAGAAGGAAGCATCAGCGGATTTGTCGACGGCGAGACTGCGGAGTTCAGGACCACCGGAAAACAGAAGAAAGTAGGCAGCAGCGTCAACTCCTATGAGATCAGCTGGACAGGCACTGCAGACAAGAACAATTATGAGATAAAGGAAAATCTGGGAAGACTTTCTGTAACAGAAAGCACAGATAAGATAACTGTTACTACTGTCGGCGGGCAGTACGTATACAACGGAAAGAGCCACGGCGCTGATGTGCAGGTTAGCACCCTGCCTAAGGGCTACAGACTTGACAAGGCCGCATCATCAGCTGAGGCTAAAAATGTGACAGACGAGGCAGTCGTGGCAGAGGCAGACACTCTGGTCATCATGAATGCCGACGGAGAGAATGTGACAGAGAAGCTGAACATCGACCGTGTGAGCGGAAAGATCCTCATCACACCGGCACAGCTGACAGTAACTACTCCTGATGCCAGCAAGGTATATGACGGAGAGGCGCTGACAGCAGAAGGAAGCATCAGCGGATTCGTCAATGACGAGACTGCGGACTTCAGGACCACAGGAAGCCAGAAGAAGGTAGGCGACAGCGTCAACACCTATGAGATCAAGTGGAATGGAACAGCTAAGAAGAAGAACTACACCATCACTGAAAAACTGGGAAGACTCGTTATCACAGAAAACAAAGACGAGATCGTAGTCACCACCACAGGCGGCACATTCGTCTACGACGGCCAGCCTCACGGCGCCACAGTATCTGTAACAGGCATTCCTAAGGGATATGTCCTGGAAAGAGCATCATCAGATGCATCAGCGACAGATGTGACTGAAGAAGACGTGAAGGCTACGGCGGATACTCTGGTGATCAGGAATTCTGACGGAGAAGATGTGACTTCAGAGATGAAGGTGAAATACGTGGACGGAACCATCAGGATCGAGCCGGCTCAGGTAACCGTCAGCACACCGGACGCAGAAAAGATATATGACGGAGACGCACTTTCAGCAGAAGGATCCGTCAGCGGATTTGTCGAAGGAGAGGATGTAAGCTTCGAGACTACAGGAAGCCAGACTGAGGCCGGCGACAGCGAGAACAGCTACAGCCTTGAGTGGGACAGGACAGCTAAGGAAAGCAACTACCAGGTAGACGAAAGCAAAGGAAACCTGCATGTAGACAAGAGAGAGGTCTTAGTCGATATAACAGGCGACAGAGAGACTGTCACCTATGACGGACACAGACACACGGCACACGGCTATGATGCAGAGATCAGCGACGAACTCTACACCGCAGGCGACTTCACATTCTCAGGAGAAGACGTGGTTTCAAGGACTGAGACAGGAACCACCGCCATGGGACTTGCTGAAAAGGATTTCGCCAATACCAACGCTAACTTCACAGCGGTATTCAGAGTGGCAGACGGATATGTGACCGTACTTCCGAAGGATCAGGATGACACAGACGGCACCAGCGAAACAAACATCGGAACACCTGAAGGCGAAGAGCCGGACGGCGGAAACGGACCGGATAACGGAAACGGCGGAAGAGCTGACGATACGTCTCTCATCGAGTCGGGACTGACAGCGCAGAACACACCGCCGCTTGCTGGTCTGGAGTTTGATAACGGCGAG
>CAMCER010000042.1 GCA_945873875.1 uncultured Clostridia bacterium | reverse complement strand
ATTATAAAAGAATGGTAGAAGATAATCTTCTGAATTATATCCCTGAAATAGACCAGAAAAGCATAACCATATACGAGTCTATGAAATACAGCCTCCTTGCAGGGGGCAAGAGGCTCAGACCGGTGCTCCTTCTGGCTTCCTGTGAATTCGCGGGCACAGAGTGTGAAACAGCTGTTCCGTATGCCTGCGCCATCGAATTCATACACACATATTCACTGATACACGACGATCTTCCGTGTATGGACGACGATGATCTGAGAAGAGGCGTGCCGACTAATCACAAGGTATACGGCGAGGCCATAGCCACTCTCGCAGGAGACGGCCTTCTCAACAGCGCTGTCGAGATCATGAATCTTGACAAGCTCATGTTCTTTGATGACTTCGATATGATCAAAAGAAGGATAAGCGCTTCATATGAGAT
Organism: uncultured Clostridia bacterium; assembly: GCA_945873875.1. The sequence goes on along the minus strand of CAMCER010000042.1, from coordinate 6,304 downwards.
AGTCACAGCAGCCGGCTGCCGGGGCATGATAGCAGGACAGGTGGCCGATATCGAGGCAGAAGACAGGAACTGTTCCAGGGAGATGCTTGACTACATCCACAACACCAAGACCGCGGCACTTATTATCGGTGCTGTCAGAGCCGGCGCCCGGATCGGCGGTGCAGACGAGGAAGTGCTTGAGGATCTGACGCTTTACGCTGAGAATCTGGGTCTGGCTTTTCAGGTGGCAGATGACATACTTGATGTTACAGGTGATGAAGAGATAATGGGGAAGAAGACCGGCAGCGATGAAAGCAGCCAGAAAGCTACATATCCTTCTCTTTACGGACTTGATGAATCAAGAAAGAGGCTGACCCTGCTAACTGATCAGGCAAAAGAAGCTCTGGCCAAATACTATGATAATGCAGAGTTCTTTGTCAAAGTGGCTGATGAGCTTGAGACAAGATGCAAATGACCGGACAAAGGAGCTAAGGTATGATCAGAAGTGATTTGAAAGAATATGATTTTCCCAGCGATCTGAAAAAAATGACAGATGATGAGTTAGACCTTCTTTCTTATCAGATCAGGGACTTTCTGCTGGATAAAGTATCAGTAAGCGGAGGGCACCTTGCATCCAACCTGGGTGCTGTTGAGCTTACTATCGCGCTTCACAGACAGTTTGAAAGCCCGAAAGACAAGATCATCTGGGATGTAGGGCACCAGAGTTATGTCCATAAAATACTGACAGGAAGAGCTTCAGGCTTTGATAACCTGAGAAAACTCGACGGTCTCAGCGGCTTCCCTAAAAAGAAAGAAAGCATACATGATCATTATGATGCGGGGCACGGCAGCTCGTCTCTTTCTTTTGCTGCGGGACTTGCAGCTGCAAGAGACCTTAATAAGGATAAATACAGCGTCGTGGCGGTCATCGGCGACGGTGCTCTCACCGGAGGACTGGCATATGAGGCCCTGAACAACATAGGCGATTCGGGAGCACGGATGATCATAGTCCTCAATGACAACGGCATGTCCATCGCCCCCAATATAGGAGGCGTATCCAGACATCTGAGAAAACTGAGAGCATCCAAGAGGTATCTCAGATTCAAGAAAACGGTAAAAAAGACGGTGACAGGCATCCCTGCAGTAGGGCAGAACATCTATTCACATCTCAGCAGACTGAGAGACAGCATCAGATATTCAGTCATCGATGAAGGAGTCCTTTTCGAAGAGATGGGGATCAAATATCTGGGCCCTGTTGATGGTCATGATATCCATGCTCTTACGCACATATTCGATTCTGCCAGGCAGATGAACGGGCCTGTGATCATCCATGTAATAACAGAGAAAGGAAAGGGATACTCCCATGCCGAGGCTCATCCTGAAAAATTCCACGGCACAGGTCCCTTCGATATAGATACAGGAAAACCTGTCGTGTCCTCTGATGTACCGACATATTCCCAGATCTTCGGTCAGGCCATGAAAGAACTGGGCAGCAGAGACAGGAGGATAGTTGCAGTAGGGGCTGCCATGCTTGACAGTACAGGCCTTACTGATTTCAGACTGGCATTCCCCAAAAGGGTATTTGATGTGGGGATTGCGGAAGAACACGCTGTGACATTCGCGGCAGGCCTTGCGCAGAACGGGTTCATCCCCGTGGTATCTATATATTCCACGTTCCTTCAGCGCGCCTATGATGAGATCATGGAAGATGTGTGTCTGCAGGAGCTTCCTGTGATATTCGCACTCGACCGTGCCGGAGCAGTAGGCGCTGACGGTGAGACCCACCACGGCATTTTCGATATCTCTTATCTGAATCATATGCCGGGCATGACTGTCATGGCTCCTTCCAGCAGAGGCGAGCTTACTGCCATGCTTGAGTTTGCCGTGAAGCAGAAAGGACCCTGCGCCATAAGGTATCCCAGAGGCAAAGCCTCCGGTGATGCGGGAAAACCTGTCATAGACGGTAAGAGCCGGATCATATCCACAGGAAAGGATGTTGAGATATGGGCTGCGGGATGCATGTGCGAAACAGCTGAAAAGACAGCTTCGATCCTTAAGGACAAAGGAATAGACTGCGGAGTCGTAAATGCCATGTTCATAAAGCCGCTGGATGATGAAGGACTGAGAGCATCTTCTGAAAGGACTTCACTTATCGTGACCATGGAAGACAATGTAGTGACAGGCGGTTTCGGCCAGGCAGTATCAGCATGCCTTGCTGAGAAAGATATAAAAACACCGGTCCGCGTAATGGGCTGGCCGGATGCATTCATAGAACACGGCAGCGTGGACCAGCTGAGAAAAAGATACGGACTGGATCCTGATTCAGCAGCAGAAAGGATATGTGATCTCATTGAAAAAAAGGCTTGATGTCCTTGTAACTGAAAAAGGGCTTTTCCCGTCCAGAGAAAAAGCCAAGACATCTATTATGGCAGGTCTCGTTTTTGTTGACGGGGTGCTGACTGACAAGGCAGGCACTCAGGTCTCTGAAGACGCCGAGATAACACTTAAGGAAGAGCTTTGTCCCTATGTTAGCAGAGGCGGACTCAAACTTGAGAAGGCAGTGAAGGAATTCGGCCTGGATATAAGCGGTGCCAGGGCCATGGATATAGGAGCGTCTACTGGAGGATTCACTGACTGCATGCTGAAAAACGGCGCAGAGAAAGTGTATGCCGTGGATGTGGGATATGGTCAGCTGGACTGGAAACTGAGAAACGATGAGCGGGTCGTCAATATAGAGAAAACCAACATAAGATATTTTGAAACAGAAGGGCTTGAGGATTCTTTTGACCTTATCTCCATAGATGTGTCATTCATATCACTTAAACTTGTCTTCCCGGTGGCAGCCAGGCTCCTGTCTGATACTGGAACCATCGTCTGCCTTATAAAACCTCAGTTTGAGGCAGGCAGGGAACAGGTAGGAAAAAAGGGCATCGTCCGTGATGCAGATGTCCAGAAGCAGACTATAGAAAACGTCATCGCATACGGCAGAGAAAACGGACTTTTTCCGTGCGGCCTTACTTTTTCGCCGGTAACAGGCGCCAAAGGGAATATAGAGTTTCTCCTTTGTCTTTCTAAAGATGAGAAAAGAGAAGCGGACATATCTGATGAGGATATGAAAGAAACAGTTAAAAGAGCCCGTGAAAAGCTCAGTGAAAAGCATGACGGTTAGAAGAAAGGACAGGCGGTAATGGCTTTATCACCTATGATGCAGCAGTATCTTGATATCAAGGAACAGTATAAGGATTGTATACTGTTTTTCCGCCTGGGCGATTTTTATGAGATGTTCTTTGAAGACGCAAAGACTGCCTCCAGAGAACTTGAACTGACACTGACCGGCAGGAACTGCGGTCTGGAGGAAAGAGCGCCTATGTGCGGCGTTCCTTTCCATTCATGTGAGCCATATATAGCAAAACTGGTGGACAGAGGATACAAGGTCGCCATCTGCGAGCAGCTTGAAGATCCGGCTTCCGCCAAAGGCATAGTCAAAAGAGATATAATCAGGATCGTTACGCCGGGCACCGTAGTGAGCCAGAGCATGCTGGACGAAAAAGAGAACAACTATCTGGCATCAGTTTACTATACGGATGATGCAGTAGGCTTCGCCTATTGTGACATATCAACAGGGGAGATATCGGCTTCGGAATTCAGAGACAGTACGGCCATAGAGACTCTCGTCAATGAACTGGTCAAGATAAATGCCAGAGAAGTACTGATAAATGAACACGGATACGCATCTGTCGATACAGAAAAACTCAGAGATATGACAGGCGCGTATTTCGAGCAGCTTGATGACGGCCACTACATCCGTCAGGCAGCAGAATCGGCAGTCCTGCGCCAGTTCAGGACAGGAAGCCTTCTGGGCCTGGGTCTTGCTGACGACAGCACTTCAGTTTTTGCCCTGGGTGCGCTTCTTCAGTATCTTTCTGAGACGCAGAAGCAGGACATGAGCCATATGACCAGGCTGAACGTATATGAGACCGGCACCCATATGTCTCTTGATAAAGCGACTATAAGGAACCTGGAGATAACAGAGACTCTGTACGACAAGAAACTGAAAGGATCGCTCCTTGGTGTCCTGGACAAAACCGGAACAGCCATGGGCTCACGTAAGATGAAGCAGTGGCTCAGGGAGCCTTTAAATGACGCTGAGACGATAAAAAAGCGTCTTGACGCTGTGGAATACCTTTCTGATCAGATACTGCTGAGAAACGATCTGAGAGCTTCTCTCAGGCAGATATATGATTTTGAAAGGCTTGCAGGCAGAGTGGCCTGCGGCAGCGCCAACGGCAAGGACCTGATAGCACTGAGGAATTCATGCATGCTCCTTCCTGAGATCAAAACGTGTCTTGAGGGAAGCGGCGTGGCTCTCCTGGAAGAGATATACGAAGGCATAAGTGAGCTGAAAGAGGTGAGCGGGAAGATAGAGCTTGCCATATGTGAAGAGCCGCCTTTCCAGATCAGAGAAGGCGGAGTGATAAAAGAGGGATATTCACAGGAGCTGGACGATCTCAAATTTTCCATCAGAGACGCTAAACAATGGATCGCTGGACTGGAGGAAAAGGAAAGAGAGCGTACCGGCATAAAGAATCTGAAAGTGGGATTCAACAAAGTCTTCGGCTATTATATCGACGTGACGAAATCCAACATAGGAAGCGTGCCGGAGGACTACATAAGAAAGCAGACTCTGACCAATTCAGAAAGGTATATCACACCGGAGCTGAAAGAGCAGGAAGGCATAGTCCTGAACGCGGAGACCAAGATAAACAAGCTTGAATACGACCTTTTCACAGAAGTGAGAGGGTTCATAGAATCATATATAGAAGAGATACAGGAGACATCAAAGAACATCGCACAGCTTGATGTGCTTGCTTCATACGCGGAAGTCAGCGTCCAGAACGGCTATGTCAAGCCGGAGATAAACACAGGCGACAGGATAATCATAGAAAAAGGCAGACATCCTGTTATAGAGCAGATGATGAACGACGGCGTCTTCGTCAGCAATGACACATATGTTGACCGGGAAGATGCCAGCATGCTGCTGATCACAGGACCTAACATGGCCGGAAAGTCAACGTATATGAGACAGACGGCTCTCATAGTGCTCATGGCCCAGACCGGATGCTTCGTTCCTGCGGAGAGAGCCGAGATCGGCATAGCAGACCGGATATTCACAAGGATCGGAGCCTCTGATAATCTTTCACAGGGACAGAGTACATTCTTCGTGGAGATGAGCGAACTGGCCTACATCCTCAACTCCGCTACAGAAAAAAGCCTTATAATCCTGGATGAGATAGGAAGAGGGACCAGCACATACGACGGCCTTTCGATCGCATGGGCAGTAGTAGATCATCTGTGCAGGAAGGGATCATCAGTCAGGACACTATTCGCCACACATTATCACGAACTTACTGTGCTTGAAAACAGGATCAAAGGCCTGAAAAACCTGAACGTTTCCGTAGCAGAAGCCAACGGACAGGTGGTATTCCTGCATAAGATCACCGAGGGCAGCGCCAGCCAGAGTTACGGAATAGAAGTGGCAAGGCTTGCGGGAGTGCCGGAGCAGCTTCTTGCTGCCGCCTCAGATAAACTGGCTGATCTTGAGAGAAACAGCAGCGAAGAAGTGATCGAAAACAGGCAGAAAGCTGTTGGAAAAGAAGTCGAAAACGCAGAAAACAGCGAGCCTGCTTCGGTTGACAATAAAAATATTACGGATAACGATGCCGGAGGCGCAGGTGAGCAGATATCCTTCTTCAGTTTTGCTCCGGATCCGGTGACAGAACGGCTGAAAAACCTGGATCTCATGGAACTTACGCCTTCAGAGGCATTTCGCATATTAGAAGAACTGAAAGAAACAGCAGATAAACTGTAAAAACAGACATCTGAAGCATATTCATAACGGAGAGAACGGAAAAAACAATGATCAGGATCCTTGATAAATCCACTGCTGACAAAATAGCTGCCGGTGAAGTTGTCGACAGACCTGTGTCAGCTGTAAAGGAACTCATCGAAAACTCAATAGATGCGCTTTCAGGCTCCATAACCGTAGAGATAGAAAAGGGCGGAAAGAAGTATATCCGCGTCACGGACAACGGGAACGGTATACCTGCTGATGAGATGGAGACGGCCTTTCTGCGCCATGCCACCAGCAAGATCACCAGCATAGACGATCTTGATATCATTGATACCCTGGGGTTCAGAGGCGAGGCCCTTCCAAGTATCGCTGCAGTCTCAAGAGTCGAGATCATTTCAAAGCCCAGAGACGCTGAAATGGGAAAGAGACTGGTCATTGAAGGGGGCAGGATAGTGGACAGCGGTCCTGTAGGAT
>CAMCER010000041.1 GCA_945873875.1 uncultured Clostridia bacterium | reverse complement strand
CATCCCTTCTTCCACAAGAGGCGATATCTCAAGAGATGCCGTCAGCATGTCAGCACCGCTCACGTATGCCATAAAGGTGCTGACATATGAAGACAGCAGGCATACGGTCATTCCACCCAGCAGGAAAAGGATCATTTTCTGTCCCTTCCCGCGCAGACAGATGGCCGTGATAAGCAGCGGGGCTGTCAGGCAGACATATATGTTCTCAATATAGTCCATGTGCCACCGCCTTTCTCGTCGATAAGGTTATCAGCAGGAAAGATACAGACAAAAGCACGTCTGCCCAGTAATATGGATTTGCTATGGAGTTTCCTGAAAAGAAGCAGGACAGAGTCCAGAGCAGATATTCAAGCAGGCAGAACAAAAGCGCAAAGATATAAAGCAGATTTCTCTCCCTGCAGAGCTCGTTGTTTTTTTTGACCAGAAGCCCGTCCAGACAGCGGCAGATCAGCAGACTCATGAGGATCATGGCTGCGATGTTGCTTGCGTAGCTTCCATACTGCATGAAAAATGCGCACATGCCGCCGGTGAATATCAGCACCGGCCAAAATTTCCGGATGCACTGCAGGATAGATCTTCTGCTGAACATAGCCAGCAGTAAAAGCAGGAAAACATAAGCTGCGTACCAGCTGACATAAGGAATATCCGAATAGACAGGCGTCTTATGATAAAACACCAGATAAAGCTGCCAGTACAGATCCCCGAGAAAATAGATCCCGGTAAAAAGACCCAGCAGGGCCCACTCCCTGCGGTTGTCTCTGAACCAGTTGTACACGGCGATCCCGGTACAGAGAGCTGTGATGATCAGTTGTATCCCATTGTCGATACTCTCGATCATAGCTGATCCTCCCGGTCTTTTTCGTCATCCTCATCATCAGGAACATCCTGTCGCCATTTTTTCAGACGATAACAGAATAACGTCACCGCACTTCCCAGAATGAATGCAAGAAGACCCGTGACGATATATCCCAGAGCCGAACTGCCTGAGAAAATGCTGGCGTTCATGCTTCCGGACTCTCCTGCCGGCGCCAGTGCTCCCGAGATATCCGGCATGAAGACAGCCAGGATCAGAACCAGCACAAAGCCCAGGGCAGCGCAGCCGGCTCCAAGCCTCCTGCTTTTCTGCATGCGCCTGTCCCGTTCCAGCCGGGCAGCCCTCTTATGCATCGCTTTGATACGTTCGTCATCTGTTCGCATCTGTTATACCTTCCTTCTCAAGTTCCTCACGCATTTTCTTCTTCCCTCTGGTGAGCAGATGCTCGATCCGCTTCGTATTCACACCCATGATATGGGCAGCGGCCTTGTAACTCATATCCTCGAAGTACACCAGCCACAGGGCTTCCCTGAGCTGCGGATCGATTCGTTCCAGACAAAGGTGCAGCACCTTCCGCCGCTCCTTGCTGATCAGCAGTTTTTCGGGCTGCTCGCCGCCTTCTATGTCAAATCCGTATTCCTCAAATGAGAATTCCGTGGCTTTATGGCTTTTAGTGTAATGACGGTAGGCCAGATTACGGCCCGTTTTATACAGATATGCCTTGAAACTGCCGTCACGTATCCTGGGACGCTTTACCATTATCCTGGCAAAAGCTTCGATCATCTGATCCTCTGCCGCCTGCCAGTCATGAAGATACCCATATAAATATAACGTCAGGCTGTCGCCATAACGGATCATCAGTTGATCATATGCTGCTTGTTCTCCAGAAAGGAAGCGCTTGTACAGCGTTCCGTCATCCGGCATGGCTGCGTTGTTCATGGTTCCATAAAAAACGCCGGAAAGCTCTGATGCATTATTCTGTCATGACTTCCCGGCTCAAAACACTATTCTTCACTGTCCTGCTCAAGGGTGGTGGCATCACCCAGCATGCTGAACTTGACTGACTTTACTTTCATGTCCTTAGTTTCAGCTTCTGCGTCATAGTTCTCTGCATTTGCCCCGTCAGCGCTTCCGTCAAAGACCACGGTGTACTGGAAGGGGCCTTTATCCATCCAGAACTCCATGTTTTCAAGATCGAAGCTTCCGTTGTATGTCCAGCCATCTTTGACCAGCTCTGCCCCGGTCTTTCCTTTCAGAGCATCAAGGTCCTCTTCAGAAAGCATCTGCTCGTTGAGATTTTCGATCTTATCGATCTTAACAGATCCTATAAGTTCTTCCTGCTTTTTCTCGTAGCCTTCTTTACTCATATCGATATCGATATATGCCTTTTCTGTCTTTTCAGAGATCTTAGAGCTTACTCTGTAATACTCATCACCGTATTTAAAGGCATACACCAGCATCCCGCCGCCTACAGATGTCTGTGTGTCCTCTTTTTCAAGGGCGATCACATCGCTGAAGGTCTTCAGTGAATCGACAGCTGCAGACTCTTTGGAATCTGACCCGTTATCCGAACTCTCTTCTGAGCCGCCGCATCCTGCCAGTGCAAGCATCGCGATAAGCAGGACCGCCATCAGTGTCAAAAGTTTCTTCATCTATCCGGCCTCTCTTTCTTATTTACAGGGAGGACCTTCTCAGATCCTCCCCCTTATCTTCCGTTATCCTCTTAACTGTTCTCTTCCTGTTTTTCGGCAAAACTTAAGTCTATTTAAAATCGAACTTAGTGTTCTGATCGATCATATTGAGCCAGGTCTTGCCTCTGGTGAGTTTGATGCGCTTTCCGTTTTTGTCCTTGAAAATGGTTGGCGCGCTGTATTTTTTCTTTGACCAGCGGCACTTGATCACTTTGCCCTGGGTGAATACCCATGCCTTGCCGCCTTTAGTCATGTCGATGTCCAGTCTTCCTTTATGGTCGAAGGCCCTGCTTCCCACTTTATAGACTATGACGTTCTTCACTTTGACGGACTTTCCGTTATTGAGATCTCTGTATTCTCCGTCGTTGACGCTTCTCTTGTAATATCCGTTTTTCGCGTTCCACGTGAATTCGCCTTTGCAGTTGACATACTCTACTGTGATCTTCGTGGCCTTGCCGTTCCACTTCGGAGCCTTCACGCCCTCAAGTGTCGGGATCTCGTATTCCTGCCTGGGTGATTCAAGCTGCTCTTTTGCGATAGCTTCGTACTTGGCAGTGAATTCTTTTTCAGTCCCGTTTATGACAGCCATATCCTTTTCGTTGAAATATGAGAATGCAGGAAGCTTTATCTTTTTATCGAGGTAGCCCTGCTCCTTTGCCGCCTTATATACGTCTTTAGTCTTTACAAGTGAATTATGGGGCGCCGGCTTTTCGCTGGTCCTGTAGTAGAAGCCGTAAGTCTGTGCAGGTATGTCTGCAACGTGGCCCTTGGACAGATACTTCTTCGCGCCCGGCGACCAGCCGTTATGAGTGAGTATGGCCTTTTTCTCCCTTGCCAGAGTCACGATGTAGGATCTTACTGATCTGCACGGTCCCACTACCTCAGGCATATCGCTGTAGTAAAGACATTCCAGCCTGGACTGCATACCTTCTACAGGCACTTCGTAGATCATGTCAGCCTGTGAGATGCCGTACTGCGGTATGGCTTCATTTACGTTATCTGTCGATACCAGAAGCGGTCTTACAGGAAGCTCCTTCTTAGTATATTCCCCTGTGAAAGGATTCATCTTCCCTTCAGGCTGCTCAAGCTTCACCACCAGTTTTTCAGGTATGGTCATCTGATAGATGGCGAATGCGCCTGCGGCTGCAGCGATGGCAAGTATGATCGCTACGATAATTACTGTTTTTTTCTTCCCTTTTGATTCAGACATGTTGCCTCCTTTGTCCTTTGTCAGTGTCATTTATCCCAATAACAAGTATGCCATATTTGCCGGCTGATTGAAACTGCTGAGAAAAAGTTGTTTATCAGTCCTTTCTTCTTTTACCTTGCTGCAGGGCATTATCTCACTCTTATGCTGAAGGTGACTGTGCTGGTCTTCGCCTTGTAGTTCTTAGAGCCTGCGGCCTTCACTTTCACTGTCACTTTATACGTGCCTTTCTTCAGACCTTTCTTTACAGTCACTTTCCCTGTCTTCTTCGCTATACTGAAGTATTTTTTAAAGGACTTTCCAGCCTTCATTGCCTTTGAAAGAGTATATGTCTTAGCTCCCTGCCCCTTCTTCACGAAGCGGAGCACTTTTGAAACTCCCAGTTTCTGTGCTTTTTTCTTCAAAGCCTTATATTTCACAGAAACTGTCCTGCCCTTGACATTCATAGTGTTGGCAGCCTTTGCGATGACCCATTTCACCTTCTGATCGGATACGGTCCCGTCAAACCAGATGAAATTTGCTTTATCCTTCAGCCTGAATACTGCAGTGTAGGTGCCGGCTGCCGCCGCCTTGTTGCCTGAGGCTGTGTAGTACTCATTTCCGGTAGTGAATGTCTGAGTCTTTCCGTTGTATATAAAGGCTTTCTTCGGAACTGACAGGGATACCTCCTTCGGATCTATCCTGTATGTCGCCTTCGTGGTCCCTGTGTATTTTCCTCTTCCCTTTATGGTGATGGTGTATTCGCCAGCATTGACAGAAGAAGAGTCAGACCATGCTGCGCTGTAATCTTTTCCGCGTCTCAGCTCCATTCCGCCGATAGTCACGATGGACGGTTTCTGTATCTTCCCGCTGTAGGTGAACTCCGCGGATGATAAAGCGACTTCAGCATCCTGGATGCTTATGGGCTCATCAGGCTCTGCTATGATGAACTCTTTACCGACTGCTCCGGTATAGTCACCTTTTCCTTCTGCGATGACCATGTAAGTCCCCGGTGCCACGCATTCATCGACAAACCCGCCGACCTGTGCGTATTCAATGTCATAGTCCTTTCCCTTCGTAAGTGTATCGCTTCCCAGTTTTACTGTTACTTCAGGCGACTTGGCAGTCCCGTCATATCTGAATTCTTCAGCATCCAGTGTCATCTCTGCATCTGAGATGTCGGTCTTTCTGGTATCTATGATTGAAAACGGCGCTGAAGCCTGCCCTATATTCGCCCCGGCTCCCTTGACTACCGCAAGATAAGTGTCAGGCTCTACGCATTTGTCTACAGCTTTGCCGCCTGCTGTATATGAGACAGAATAATCCTGCTCTAAGAGGACGGTGCTTCCGATCTTCACTGTCACTGCAGGAGTCTTAGCCTCTCCGTCATAGTCAAAGCTTACAGGATCCAGACTGACTTCTGCTTCTGAAAGATCAAATGGCTGATGCACATCAGAAAGCATGTATCCGTATACCGGCACCGTTCTGGTCAGTTTTACTGTGCCGCCTTCATCCTTGTACTGGTAAACAAGGCCCGAATCCCATTTGGCCGGGAGCCAGCTGAAGGAGTGTGCCCGGATCTGCTTGTCAGTATATCCTTCTGCCAGAAGCTCGCCTTCGTCGATGTTGGCAACTGTGGTCCTTATACCTGTGCTTTTAGTGTTGGCATTAGACACGGCATGTCCTGTCAGGTCTTCGAAACTTCCGAAGATGCCTCCCTTTACGAACTCTCCGCCGCCCATTATCTCAAAATCGATAGTAAGACCTTCATTGGTCTCTTTTCCGGTAGTCACGGTGTGTCCTGTGATCATCTCTGTTGAATCGCTTCCGCCGTTATACCCCAGAGCATGAACGTTATCATCTATGCGGGCGTATCCTTCCGGAGCATCGCCGCTTTCCTGGTAGTATCTGGTCGGAGCACCTTCGATATCGAGGTATTTATCATCGCCGAGAAGTTCAAGAGTGGTGAACTTGTCAGGATCAAGTCCCCTGTCTGTGAACCGCTGTTTTCCTTCTGCGTTATATTTCTCAGCGAAATCGTTATATTCCTTAGCGGAAAGCTGCTGGTATTCTGCAGGCTTCACGTATGTTACTGATAGTCCCTGTTCAGACCATGTCTCGCTGTCCGGATCCCAGACGTCGTACATGTAATATATGATAGGCGTGCGGTAAACCAGCACGGAGTCATGATCCGCTTCAAATGAGACTGTCACTTCATTGGTGAATTCCTCTTCTCTCCATGTCCTGGTCTCCTTCGAATAACCGATACGAAGAGAGGCGTCTACCGCAGGAGTGGCGATCTCACCGGCAAAGCCGATACCGTAGCTTTTAGTTCCTGACTTCTCGTCGCTGTATGCGAACTCATTGCTGAACTCGTATTCCGTACTTCCGGAGTGCTGTCCGATCTGGCCGAAATACGGTGATGCCTGCAGCACTGCCAGCACCTTGGGGTCAGCGTAAGTATAGTTCTTTCCGTAGTATCTTACAGTCATGCCGTCATCCACATAGTCTACCGGACAAAGCACGAAACTTATAGTCTCAATCGCAGAACTGTCCAAATAGAATTTGCAGTAATTAAGGATATCACCTTCAGTACTTGTCAGCTTCTGAAGCTTATCCTTAGTCGTTCCGTAGTGACCCGTCACGCGGGATGTGGCCTGATCCACTGCAGGACCTGCGGCGCCTATCCTGTATGTGTATGCATAAGGCGAGCCGACATACTGTTCGGTTTGCTTGGTCACTCCCACCAGAGCAAATGAGATGGATTCATAGTTTCCTCCGACTTTATTGAGACTTGCCGTCGCTGCAGTATCCAGATAGACTGCCTGAAGATTATCCCAGCCGAAATCCCCTGCCGTATACTTCTCGTTCAGGCACGGGACAGTGTAGACATTATTGATGCCTGATTTCGTCAGTTCATAGAAACTGCCGCCGGCGAATATCCTGTCTTTCTCAGCTGTGCCGTCAAGACTTACGGCTGCGACTGGTACTTTTGGCGGTGTCAGATGCAGATCCGCCCCGCCGCTTACAGGTTTCAGGGCCTCTGCCAGTTCCTCTT
>CAMCER010000040.1 GCA_945873875.1 uncultured Clostridia bacterium | reverse complement strand
GAATCATGGAGACCAGACCTCTTTCAAAGGACAAGAGATGGAGACTGGTCAACATCATAGAGAAAGTTAAGTAAGGAGGCACCAGAAAATGATACAGACAGAAAGCAGACTCAGAGTCGCTGACAATTCCGGTGCGAAAGAACTGTTATGCATCAGCATCCTGGGCGGAACCAACCGTCAGTATGCAAACATCGGTGACGTAATAGTATGCACAGTCAAGGAAGCTACTCCTGGCGGAGTCGTTAAAAAAGGCGAAGTAGTCAGAGCAGTCATCGTCAGAAGCAGAAAAGGTGCCAGAAGACCTGATGGCAGCTATGTGAAATTCGATCAGAACGCAGCCGTTATTATCAAAGAAGATATGCAGCCTGTAGGAACACGTATTTTCGGACCTGTAGCCAGAGAACTGAGAGACAGGAACTTTATGAAGATCGTGTCCCTGGCACCGGAAGTTTTATAGGAGGCGAGAAGAATGAAGATCAAGAAAAACGATACAGTAATTATTCTTGCCGGAAAAGACAAAGGCAAGACAGGCAAGGTCATCAAAGTGATGCCCAAGCAGGAAAAAGTACTGGTAGAAGGTCTCAACATGCAGACCAAGCATCAGAAGCAGACTCAGAAGGAACCTGCTGAGATCAAGCACCAGGAAGGTCCGATACATATTTCAAACGTTATGTATTTCGATACAAAGGAAAAAGCTCCTACAAAGATCGGATACAAGGGTGAAGGCGGTCAGAAGATAAGAATATCAAGAAAGACCGGAGCTGAATTAGAGTAAGAAAGGAGGAGACGAGTTGACAGTTGCCAGATTAAGAGAAACATATAAGAATGAAGTTTTCAAGGCTCTTATGGACAAGTTCCAGTACAGTAACGTAATGGAAGTGCCAAAGCTTGAGAAAATCACTATAAACATGGGTCTTGGCGAAGCTAAGGACAATGCTAAAATGCTGGAGACAGCAGTCGAGGAACTTTCCATCATCAGCGGCCAGAAACCTGTTATCACTAAGGCAAAGAAGTCCATCGCCAACTTTAAAGTAAGGCAGGGCATGCCGGTAGGTACCAAGGTAACTCTCCGTGGAGACAACATGTACGTGTTCGCTGACAAGTTCTTTAACATCGCTCTTCCGAGAGTAAGAGACTTTAAAGGAGTCAGCAAGAATGCATTCGATGGAAGAGGAAACTACTCCATGGGAATCAAAGAACAGCTGATCTTCCCTGAGATCAACTACGATAAGGTAGATAAGATCAAAGGAATGAACGTTGTATTCACGACTACGGCTAAAACAGACGAGGAAGCAGCAGAGCTTCTCAGACTGCTTGGAATGCCGTTTGAAAAGTAGGAGGAAAGACATGGCTAAAACATCTCTCAAAGTAAAACAGCAGAGAAAACCAAAGTACTCCACCAGAGCTTACACAAGATGCAGGATATGCGGAAGACCGCACTCAGTACTGAAGAAGTACGGGATCTGCAGGATCTGCTTCAGAGAACTCGCTTACAAGGGCGAGATTCCCGGAGTAAAGAAAGCCAGCTGGTAGGACCTGGCAAGGCGATTGGCGAAGCCAGAGCCGATGCAGGTCCACTGACAGAGCGGTCAAAATGCAAAGCATTTTGGGCACCGCGGACGTTAGTAGGAGATAAATATAGTTTTTTGTGCAAGTGGGGCAGCCCATACTACACAAGAAAGGAGAAACGAAAAATGACAATGACAGATCCTATAGCAGATATGCTGACCAGAATAAGGAACGCAAATTCTGTAGGACATGAATCAGTAGATGTACCGGCATCAAAGATCAAGAAATCCATCGCCGGAATACTCGCTGATGAAGGATACATCAATGGATTTGATGTGATCGACGACGGAAAACAGGGAACTATCAAGATCAACATGAAATACGGCCCTGACAAAGAAAAAGTTATCAACGGAATCAAGAAGATATCAAAACCGGGACTCAAAGTTTACGCTAAGGCATCAGAAGTTCCAAGAGTACTTGGCGGACTGGGTATAGCTATCATCTCCACATCCAACGGAGTTATCAGCGACAAAGAAGCCAGAAAACTCGGAGTCGGCGGCGAAGTTATCTGTTATGTATGGTAGGAGGTAGTACTGATGTCAAGAATAGGATTAAAACCGATCAATCTTCCTGCCGGCGTTGAAGTAAAAGTAGACGATAACAACCTGGTCACAGTAAAGGGACCGAAGGGTGAACTGCAGGAACAGATCAGCAGCCTGGTTACTATTGAACAGAACGACGGAGTTCTTACTGTTTCAAGAGACAGCGATGCGAAGGAAAAAAGAGAACAGCACGGACTGGCAAGAGCACTCATCAATAACATGGTAGTGGGAGTCAGCGAAGGATACCAGAAGAAACTGGAGATCATCGGTGTTGGATATAAAGCTGAGAAGAAAGGCAAGAAACTCGTACTCAGTCTCGGATTCTCCCATCCGGTAGAGATGGACGATCCTGAAGGTATCGAGACAGAATGTCCTTCAGCAACAGAAATATTAGTTAAAGGTATAAACAAGACTCAGGTAGGCAACTACGCAGCAGACATAAGATCTCTCAGAAAGCCTGAACCATATAAGGGCAAGGGCATCAGATATGAGGGCGAATATGTACGCAGAAAAGAAGGTAAAGCCGGCGTAGCCTCCGCATCGGTCTAGGAAGGAGTGAGATAAAAGATGGCAAAAGAAAGCAGAAATGACAGAAGAAAAGCCAGACACTCAAGAGTAAGATCGAACCTGTTCGGAACACCTGAAAGACCGAGAATGTGTGTCTTCAGAAGCAATAAGAACATTTATGTTCAGGTAATAGACGATGTGAACGGAGTGACTTTGGCAGCAGCATCCAGCCTTGACAAGGATTTTGAAGGTTACGGCGGAAACAAGGAAGCTGCTAAGAAAGTCGGAGAAGCTATTGCAAAGAAAGCTCTGGATAAGGGTATAGATACTGTCGCTTTTGACAGAGGCGGATTCCTTTATCACGGAAGAGTTAAAGAACTGGCTGAGGGAGCACGCGAAGCCGGACTTAAATTCTAACAGGAGGTAAAAGGAATGCGAAATATGAATGATGCACCAAAAGCAGAACTTACTGAAACCATCGTCAGCATCAGAAGAGTAGCAAAGACAGTAAAGGGCGGAAGAAATATGAGATTCAGCGTTACTGTAGTTGTAGGCGACGGCGAAGGCACTGTTGGTGTCGGACTTGGTAAAGCTCAGGAAATCCCTGAAGCAGTAAGAAAAGCTGTTGAAGATGCAAAGAAGAATACGATAAAGGTTCCTACAGTTGGAACAACGATACCTCACAGGATCACTGGTGTTTTCGGAGCTGGAAGAGTTATCCTCATGCCGGCTGCAGAAGGTACCGGAGTTATCGCAGGTTCCTCAGTAAGAACAGTTCTGGAAGCAGCAGGAGTCAAGGATGTAAGAGCTAAGTCTGTTGGATCAAACAACACAGGCAATATGGCTTACGCAGCTCTTGAAGGTCTCAGAAATCTTATGACAGCAGAGAATGTCGCAAGATTAAGAGGCAAGACTGTTGAAGAGATATTAGGATAGGAGGAAGGATCGATGGCAAAGATGATAAGGATCACACTTACTAAAAGCACGATAGGAGCTCCTCCAAAGCAGAAGAAGATCGTAGAAGCTTTAGGACTTAAAAAGATGCACCAGTCAGTGGAAATGAAAGACACTCAGGCAGCAAGAGGCGCTGCAGCTAAGGTATCGCATCTTGTTACTGTAGAAGAACTTTAGAATCAGGAGGTGCAACGAACAATGAAACTGCATGAATTAAGAGCAGCTGAAGGTTCCAGCAGAAACCGCAAAAGAAGAGGCCGCGGTCATGCCACAGGTCAGGGAACTACTGGCGGAAGAGGTATGAACGGTCAGAAATCAAGATCAGGCGGCGGAGTAAGACTGGGATTCGAAGGCGGACAGATGCCGCTTTACAGAAGGCTGCCAAAGAGAGGTTTCACCAATATCTGGGGAACTGAATATGCTGTTATAAATGTTGAAGATCTCAACAGATTTGATGAGGGTACTACTGTTACTCCGGCTCTTCTGAAAGAGCAGGGTATAGTCAAGGACCAGAAAGATGGCATCAAGGTTCTCGGAAACGGTGAGATCAGCAAGAACATTACCGTCCAGGCTCATAAATTCAGCAAGACGGCTACAGAAAAAATCGAAGCTGCCGGAGGAAAGGCTGAGGTGATCTAGTATGGATATGGTAAGAACACTTGCAAAAGCATGGAAAATCGAAGATCTGAGAAAGAAGATCATATTCACACTGCTTATGCTGGTAGTCTTCAGGATCGGTTCCAACATCCCTGTACCGGGGATCAACCGTAGTGTCCTGGCAGACGTTTTCCAGGGTGAAGGAAGTCTCTTCGAGATATTCGATATGTTTTCAGGCGGTGCGTTCAGTAACTTCACTATATTCGCACTGAGCATAACCCCGTATATCACAGCATCCATCATTCTGCAGCTGCTCACCATAGCTATACCGGCACTGGAAAGACTTTCAAGAGAAGGCACTGAAGGAAGGAAGAAGATAACACAGTACACAAGGTATCTGACTGTAGTTCTGGCATTCGTACAGGCTATAGGAATGACCATCGGACTGTTCAGACAGGCTGTCGTTGACAAGAGTTTCTTCTCAATAGCAGTTATCGTCCTCGTCCTTTCTGCAGGAACTGCTTTTCTCATGTGGCTCGGCGAAAAGATCAATGAAAGCGGTATTGGAAACGGGATATCACTTATCATTTTCGGAGGTATCATTGCAAGACTGCCTTCAGCGATACGCACCATATGGACGAAATACAACGCTGATGAGATCAGCTTCGTGACTCTCATCCTGATGATAATAGCAGCTATAGCTATAATCATGGGAATCATAATGGTACAGCAGGGACAGAGAAGGATCCCTGTACAGTACGCAAAGAGAGTCGTAGGAAGAAAGATGTACGGCGGACAGGCCACACACATTCCGCTGAAAGTAAATCAGGCCGGAGTTATCCCTGTTATCTTCGCGATGTCATTCCTGGCATTCCCGCTTACGATAACATACTTCGCACCGGCAGATTCAGCTTTCACACAGTGGGTGGACAAATGGCTCTCATACAACTCGTCACCTGGTGTATGGGTTTAGTCCATACTGAACATCGCGCTGATCATGTTCTTCACTTATTTCTACACTGCGATCACTTTCAACCCGAGTGAAGTAGCGCAGAACATGAAGGCAAACGGCGGTTTTGTTCCGGGAATAAGACCGGGCAAGGCAACAGTTGAGTATCTCAACAGAGTAATGAACAGAATAACATTCGTCGGAGCTGTATTCCTTGCAGCAGTTGCGATCCTGCCGGTACTGGTAAGTACACTTACAGGACTGAACATACACTTCGGCGGCACATCACTGCTGATCGCTGTAGGTGTTGCACTAGATACTATGAAACAGCTGGAGAACCAGATGGTAATGCGTAATTATCAGGGGTTCCTCGGTTAGGAGGTAAGAAATGAATCTGATTTTGTTAGGGCCTCCGGGAGCCGGAAAAGGCACTCAGGCGGCCATGATAGTTGAAAAATATAATATACCGCACATTTCAACAGGCGATATATTCAGGGAAAACATCAAAAACGGCACCAAGCTTGGAAAGAAGGCTCAGTCATACATGAACAAAGGCGAGCTGGTTCCTGACAGTCTCGTTATCGAGATAGCAGAAGACAGACTCAGAAAAGATGACTGTAAAGACGGATTCCTTCTTGACGGTTTTCCAAGAACTGTTGAACAGGCAGTTGCTCTCGACGCTTTTCTCGCTGATGAGGGTAAAAAGGTCGATCACGTACTCGATATAGATGTTGAGAAACCTGAACTTATGAAACGTATCACAGGCAGAAGAGTCTGCCAGGCCTGCGGAGCTACTTTCCACATCACAGGCATGCCGCCGAAAAAGGAAGGCATCTGTGACAAATGCGGCGGAGAGCTGATCCAGAGAGCTGATGATACAGAAGAAACTGCTGAAAACAGGATCGAAGTATATAACTCACAGACCAAGCCGCTGCTTGACTACTATGACAGAGCAGGCAACATCGCTCACCTTGACGGTTCAATAGGTCTGAACCAGTTATTCGCACAGATCACACAGATCCTGGGAGAGTAATATATGATAATCATAAAGTCCAAAGATGAAATAGGGATCATGAGGGATTCAGCGAAAGTCACCGGATACATCCTCAAAGAGCTTGAGAATGTCATAAAACCGGGAATAAGCACACTTGACATCGACAGATTCGTTGAAGAGACCATTAAGAAAAACAATATGATCCCAACGTTCAAAGGCTATGGCGGATATCCCGGAAACTGCTGTACATCAGTAAATGAACAGGTAGTCCACGGGATCCCGTCTGAAAATACGATACTGCAGGACGGAGACATAGTCAGCGTAGACGTTGGCAGCACATATAAACATTATGTCAGTGACGCAGCCAGAACATATGCTGTAGGCGACATATCCGACGAAGCACAGAGACTCATAGATGTTACCAGAGACAGTTTCTTTGCCGGTGTGGAGTACTGCAGGGTGGGATACAGACTGTCTGATATCTCACACGCTGTGCAGGAAGTCGCTGAAGGAGCAGGTTATGGTGTGGTAAGAGAATATGTAGGTCACGGTGTCGGCCGTGAGATGCATGAAGATCCACAGATACCTAATTACGGTAAACCGGGCAGAGGCCCAAGGCTGGCAGCAGGAATGGTGTTCGCTATCGAACCCATGATCGTTCAGGGATCCTATAATGTAGAGACCCTCTCAGACGACTGGACTGTTGTCACTAAAGACGGCGGACTTGCCGCACATTATGAAAATACTGTA
>CAMCER010000039.1 GCA_945873875.1 uncultured Clostridia bacterium | reverse complement strand
GAAGGCGAAAAAGTCAGAGTCAGCGGCACTCTTCTTTCTGCACGAGAAAAGTCTGAAAAGCATCTGCAGCTTACTGTTCGGGTGCAGAGCTTCTCTGAGGCAAGAGGAGCAGCAGTTGAAACATCAGAAAGCCAGGCAGCAGGCGGGGTCGGTGAAGCATCAGAAAACCAGAAAGCAGGAGAGATCGGCGAAACACTGCTGAAAAGGGATGAGAGGCTTATCGTTGATCTGTATGCGCCTTACGGATCTCAGACTCCTTTTATGCAGGGGAAGGCCCGGCCTGATCCGGGCAGTGAAATATCTGTGGCTGGTGAATTATCCCTTCCAGCAGAGCACAGAAACCCGGGGACTTTTGATTACAGAAAACATCTGATGACTCAGAAGATATATGTGACTATGAAAGGGGAGCCTGATTCCCTAAAAGCAGGCCCTGTGAAAGACCACGTCAGATTTTTTGCATCCCGGCTCCGCAGCCGTTTCATAAGCAGCATGGAGGAATATACTGACGAAGACACTGCGGCTATGGCACAGGCCATGCTTTTCGGGGACAGATCCGGCCTGGATGAAGATGAATATGAGAGATTTCAGAAGAACGGCACTGCCCATATACTCGCTGTCAGCGGCCTTCATATAGGCGCTGTTTATGCTTTTCTCAGCTTTTTATGGCGTGGGCGGAAGAGAGGCGCGTTTACTGCATTTGTCGCCTCATTTCTGGTGTTTTACTGCTTTCTGGCTGACTTTTCACCGTCGGTGGTCAGAGCAGTTATCATGATAATCCTGCACCTCATCGCACAGCTTTTATACAGGAGATACGACATAATGAGCGCAGCAGCCCTTACTGCGATCATCGTCCTTTTCGCAGATCCCATGCAGATATACAACACAGGTTTTCAGATGTCTTTTCTTGCTGTCACCGTTATCTCAGCTCTCACCCCGTTTACGGAGAAAGGGTTAAAAGGGAATATCCTTTTCATGCTGCTTTTTCAGATGGTGATGCTCCCGTATACCGCCTTTGTCTTCAACTACGTTTCGCTGGCTGCATTTCTCATCAATCCTCTTGTTATTATGCTGGCCGGGGTAATGGTGCCGGTTGGAGTCTTCACCATGGTCGTGATAAACATCATTCCTTCTTTAGCAAGTGAGGCAGGCTGCCGCTTCTTTTCTCTGTGCACTGATGCCCTGACAGGTATCAATGAAGCTGCCTACAGACCGGGATACCTGACATTTGATGCAGCATCCCCGAAAGTCTGGGCTGTGTGGATCTTTTATGCGGGTTTTTTTATCCTTGCATCAGAGCTCGTTCTGATAATGAGGCTTCGAAAAAAGTGGTCCTCTTTATTATGCATCCTGGCTGCGGCAGCAGTGATATCCATAGGCGCAGCCGGTGCGGTAGATGAAGGGTTTTCAGATGCAGATGTGATTTTCGTCGATGTGGGGCAGGGGGACTGCATGCACATGAGGATAGGAGGGGAAAGCAATGTCATCACAGGAGGAAGAAGGTATAACGTCCTCATCGATGGAGGTGGCAAGGCCGATTACGATGTTGGAAAAAAAGTCCTGAAGCCGTATCTTCTGAAGAACGGAACATCTGTCATAGACCTGGCCATAGTGACACATCTTCACACTGATCACTATGACGGCATCAGATCGATCTGCAGGCAGGGCATGGTAAGAAAGCTCTGTGTCTATGAGGGATATAAAGTAGCTGAGGATGAGATCCTCAGGGAATGCGGCCTTGAAAAAGAGGATATCATCTATGTCACCGCCGGGAGCAGGCTCAGGGTCGGAGATGCGGAATTCAGGATCCTTGCGCCGTCTGCAAGAAGCCGGGAGGAATATGAGCGCCTGGCTGCGGATGAGGAGGACGAGAACAAGAAAAGTCTGCTCATAAAGGGAACATATAAAGGCACAAGTCTGATGATGACAGGAGATATAGGCTTTGATGGAGAAGATCAGGTCATGAGAGAGCAGTCAGCTGCTTCTAAGGCTGAGTCCGCTTTGAGATGCGACATCCTCAAGGTAGGGCATCATGGCAGCCGTTACAGTACAGGAGATCAGTTTCTTGATACTGTTGATCCGGAAATCGCAGTCATCCAGGTGGGGAAAAACAATTACGGGCATCCTTCAAAGGATGTACTTGAAAAACTCAGAGCGCGAAGCATACCGGTCTGCAGAAACGATGAACAGGGAGCCATCGGTTTGGAATTAGAGGAAGGGGCTGTGACTAGAGTACATACTGTGCTGCCCGTTCAGTAGCCAACAGAATATCATTTAACCGTTGGCCGCATATTCATTCTTCGAAACTCCGGTCGAACAAAAGGGGATGTGAATGTACATTTCCAGAGAGAAAAAAGAATTTGACATTAATAGATTGGATTTTGCCTTAAAACAGTTATCTGAATGAGTCTGTTAATGTACATTTTTGATCACCAACAGTTAGTATGACATTCATTCAAGATGAAACGAATGTCATTCAGATTAATCAAGGCGAAATTGTACATTGAAGGGAGGAAAAAATGGCTTTGTATAAAGAGAAACTTGAAGAAATAATGACCTATTACGAAAGAATAATGAATATGTACATTCATGAATTAGAAGGGGCACCAGAAGGAAGACTGGTGTGCCAGAAAAACCATAATGGGAAGCAGTTTCTGCTTTCTGTTAATGTGAACGGGAAAAGGAAAAGGACTTCAATCACTAATAACAAGCCAGTATTACGGGCTCTGGCGAGAAAGGAGTTCGCGCGGAAGGCACTGGAAATACTTGAACCGGATGTTAAAGCACTGAAAGAGGCAGTGGAGAGACAGAAACCCTTCAATCCGGACCAGATACTGTATTCAATGACAAAAGCCTACAGGCATCTGCCTGAAGAATACTTCTTTGACAGGGAGAAGGTGGTCACATCCCTTGGACTGGATGGGGCAGATGAGGTCAGGATAAGCCGTCACAAGGAATGGGGTGAAAAACCATATGACCAGAGCAGGTACTACGAGGAGCATAAAAATGAGAGGACATCAAGAGGCGAGTACGTAAGGTCAAAGTCTGAACTGCTTATAATCGAGACGCTTTATCATTATGAGATCCCGGTTCATTATGAGGAGGAGCGTTATTATAACGGCATAGCGATACTGCCTGATTTTACCTTTGAAGGGGCAGACGGCAGGCCGTTTTTCTGGGAGCATATGGGGATGATGGATAACAGAGAATATGCAGCGAATAATCTGAAGAGATATAATGCGGCCGGTATCATTCCGGGAGACAATCTTATACTGAGCTTTGACAGAAGGGGAACTATAAATATGGGAATGGTAGATGCGATCGTTGAAAATGAGGTTATCCCGAGATTGTGATGCGTCGGAGGCGCTGTCTGAAATCATGGCAGGATACCGGAACTACAGTCAGCTATTTCATTGAAAAAAATGCCAGAAAGTCTATAATAATTAACAGGGAAGAAACCTATAGGTAAAATCATCACCCGGGAAGTGAGCTGTCAGGAAAAGACACTGAAAGGAAGCGGAAAAGCAGCATGGTACAGAAGAAACAGGAAGGTCAGCATGCCTTCAGGACCATACAGAAAGACGTAAGCAGCGGGTCTGTGAAGAACCTGCTTCTTTTCCATGGGGATGAACAGTTCCTTGTACAGTGGTCCTGCGAGATACTGAAGAAGAGGTATATCAATCCGGGGACCGAGGCCATGGATCTTCTTGAGATGGACGGAAGTGAAGCGGATATCGATGTGATCAGAGAATTCTGCGAGACTTTCAGCATGTTCTCAGAGAAGAAGATACTGCATATCTCAGATTTTCCGCTTTTGTGGAAAAACTCATCGGGAAAATATTCCGAACGCTTCTCAGATGAGCTGTGCGAATATATCAAAGACCTTCCGGAGACTGCCATAGTCGTGTTCACGGGAAAGAAGGAAGAGTCTGACGGAAAGCGCGTGAAACAGACGAAACTCTTCAAAACCATAAAAGAGCACGGGTCAGTCTATGAGTTCACACCTCTTGACAGGAGACTCCTTCGGAGTTTCATCGAAAAGCGTGTCAGGACTGCGGGTATGACCATAAAGCCTGCTGTGACCGATGCCATCGTCAGAGAGAGCGGCTATCTCAATAAAGACATAGACTACGACCTTTACAGTCTGGAAAACGATCTGAAAAAGATGATCGCCCACAGCGATTCAGTTGAGGTAACGGCATCGGATGCTGCTGAAGTCATGACTGCCAGCCCGGAGACCAATATCTTTGCCATGCTGGATGCAGTCAGCAGGAACAGAAAAGACGAAGCGCTGAGGCTTTTGTGGGATCTTATGCATTCGGATATGGAAACAGGCCGGATCATATATATGATAGTTCAGCAGACAGAGCTGATGCTTAAGACCAAGGAACTGAGAAGTGAAGGCTTCTCCATCTACGACATCTCAAAGCAGCTTGGCACCCACGAATACAGGATAAAGAAAGCTTCTTCATTTGCTGACAGACTGTCTGAGGAGACCAGCAGAAACACTGTGATGACCGCTTATGAGATCAGCAGCAATATAAAAAGCGGGCTCATGAACGAGCAGCTTGCCATGGAGTATTTCGTTGCGGTGATCTGAAGATCTGCACCGGACAGTCATGAGAGTATTCACTGAGAGAAAAGAAAAATTCAGAGTGTGCGGAGTGAAAGCCGCTCTTGCAGAAAAGGACAAAGCAGCTGTCAGGTCCCTGTTCATGGGAAAGGACGGCGGCGCCAGATTTGAGTGCCTTATAGGATGCAGAGAAGGCTACCTTGGCGTGAAGAAAAAGGACGGGACATACCTGTTCGGAAAAGAAGTGTTCCCCACGGTATACATGCCGGACGGAGGATCCCAGTGGGCTGTCCCGGGATGTACGTTCCTGAAAGCCGTATTCACTCAAAAAGAAGCACGCACCCTCACTCTGGAAGGCGCGTGGAGATTCTTTAAAGAGATATATATTCCTTCGAGCATTTATGAAACGGACCCCGAGATCCCTTTCGAGATAGAATCCTTCCCCCAGAACGAACAGGAGGGAGGCTTTGAACTGCTGGTACCGGTGCTTTCAGACCGGACATCAGACGTCTTTTGACATTATCACCAGAAGCGTACCTTTTCTGACCTCCAGGGTCATGACATCATCCTCGAATTCATTGCTTACTCCCAGTGGGAAAGTATTGGTCAGCGTGTAGTCTTCCAGAGGATAGTGGACGCCGGTGACGGTGACTCCCTCGCATTTTTCTGTGAACGAAAGCAGGGAGACCTTGTAGCCGTCAAGGCGGGGCAGCTGGACAGAATCGTCGGTGAGTGCCAGCAGGTAGTTGTATTTGTCAGCCATTATGATCTTCGGCGCACATCCCAGCTTTTCGCTGAACTGGCTGTATCTGACGATGTTCTGGATGTTGGCGATGGAGTGATCGCACCTTCCTCCCAGACCGCCGATTATGAAGATGGAGACAAAGCCCTGGTCTATGGCATACTCCAGGCAGCTGTCTGTGTCAGTCACATCTTTTTCCACCGGAAGCTTCATAAGAGGTATGTCCTCAGGGAGCTCATCGCCGCTGTAGGAGTCGAGGTCGCCGATGATGATATCGGGCTTTATGCCGGCGCCTGCAGCCTTTTCATATCCGCCGTCTGCGCAGATGACGAATGAGCCTTCTTCCGGCACGGCTATCTCTTCAAGCCGGCCTTCTATATGAGAGAGTATTATGTAACAGTTTTCATTTCTTATCATTGGTCTTTCCTTTCTCAGGAAAAGTATATCACAGAAGACGAAAAGTGCATAACCGGTACACAAAGAGCCATAAATGTAGTATAATATACAGGATTATATGGCATAGAAACAACAAGATGTGCAAATGCACGAAAAGGAGACCGCGATGCCTTTTATGATGAAATTCTGGCTCATATTCGGGATAGCCTTTTTCATTTCGCTGGTGGTGACACCGGTCACAGTGTGGCTGGCGCCCAGAATCGGCGTTATGGATATTCCCAAAGATGACAGGAGGATGCACACCAAGCCGATCCCCAGATTCGGCGGACTTGCTATCTTCGCAGGAACGGCTGTAGCTGTAACGGTCATACTGACGGCGCTGGGAGATGACGGCGATGTATTCGACAAGATCAATCAGGATCTTCTCCTGAGGACCCTGATCGTCGGGATATTCGTATATATCCTGGGACTTCTGGATGATATCTTCCATCTGAGGCCCATGATCAAACTCCTTGGTCAGGCGGCCGCGGCCATTGCCCTTTACATCGCAGGAGTAAGGGTGCATATCATAATGTTATTCGGAGCCAGCGCAGACAGCACGGCTGCCCATGTAGTGGGATTCATAGTGACCATGGTGTGGGTCATCGCCATTATGAACACGGTGAATCTTATCGACGGGGTGGACGGTCTTGCTGCAGGCATAACCATCATCGCATCGTTCTGCATTTCGTACATAGCATATATCCACGGATATTATCTGGCATGCCTTCTCATGCTTGCTGTGGCAGGCGCCTGCATCGGCTTTCTGCCATTCAACTTTTACCCGGCTAAGACTTTCATGGGCGACGGAGGCTCGCTGTTTTTAGGCTTCTGCCTGGCCAGCTTCTCGCTTCTGCAGCCGGTAAAGAGCATAACGCTGGGAGCTTTGGTAATACCGCTTCTGGTGCTGGGCATACCTGTGATCGATACGGCCTTCGCCATATTCAGACGGCTGGTCAATAAAAAGCCGGTCATGCAGGCGGACAAAGGCCATATACACCACAGGCTCATGAGGGCAGGTCTGGGACAAAGGCGAACAGTGCTCATCCTTTACGGCATAACTGCGGTAATGGGCATCGGCGCCGTCGTCTTCAGCAGGCATCTTTATGTAGAGGCGGCA
>CAMCER010000038.1 GCA_945873875.1 uncultured Clostridia bacterium | reverse complement strand
CGTTCTGATTCTTCTTTACTTCACTCATTTTCTAACCTCTTGATTCTTTATGCTTGCTCTGCCGCCTGCGGCCCTTCCGGCTGCCGCTAAAGCCCGGCGGCTTTTTCATGCTATTTGCTTATTGATAAGATCTTGTATTTTACGATGAGACCTTCCTGCACTTCTACAGGAACTGTCTGTCCCACTTTATGTCCTAAAAGCGCCTTTCCTACAGGTGACTCGTTTGATATCTTTCCTGCGAATGGATCTGCTTCTGTAGCGCCAACGATGACGTATTCGTCTTCTTCTTTATCTTCCATGTCTTTGACCCTGACCTTGAGACCTACGCTGACAACAGACTCGTCCACGTCTGTGTGCTCGATGATCTTGGCCATGCGGATCATGTTCTCCAGTTTGTTTATCTTTTCTTCCAGTTCTGCCTGTTCATTCTTGGCAGCATCGTAGTCTGCATTCTCAGAAATGTCGCCCTGTGCTATGGCGTCCTTGAGCTTTTCTGCTACCTCTTTTCTCCTTACAGCAGTCAGTTCTTCAAGGTCTGCTACGATTTTGTCGTACCCTTCCTGGGTCAGTAAAACCTGTTCTTCAGCCATTACTTAAAAACTCCTTTCGACTGTATTTCGCCGATACATTATAGTTTAACCAGATAATTTTGTCAATCGTCCGGAAAGCCCCGGGACAAACCCGCAAAGCGCCCATCCTCTCCGGACTTTTTATCTGCATATCTTAAGCTTTGCTATCTCTTGTTCCCTTCTGCAAAGCGCTTGATCTTGTTTGCGGTATTCTTTTCAAAAGGCTTGTCGCGGAGGATGACTTTCCTGATCCTCTTGAAGAACGGAACGGATTCGTTGATCTTCTCGATCTCTTTCCACAGTTCCTTCTCAGCGTCTTCATTGCTGATGCCTTCAGGCCATCTTTCTTTCAGCTCTTCCGCGTCCAGCTTGACTGCCGCCATGATGACGGTGTCGTCCTTTGATTCGCCGGGATCCTCGAATACCATGGATTCTTCTACCAGATCCACGTTGGCCAGATAGTATTCCAGCTCTTCCGGGAACACGTTCTTGCCGTTCTTGGTGATGATGACGTTTTTCTGGCGGCCTGTTATATAGAGGTAGCCTTCGTCATCAAGATACCCCAGGTCTCCTGTGTGGAACTTACCGTCGATCTTGACTTCCGCAGTCTGCTCAGGCATATTGTAGTATCCCAGCATCACGTTCTCGCCGGAAAGGACGATCTCGCCGATGCCGTCGTCGTCTTTATTTATTATCTCGATACCGCATGTAGGGAACGCCACGCCGCATGATGCCGACTTAGGCGCTGTGTCCGGGCTCAGGGCTCCCATGGGAGCGCACTCTGTAAGGCCGTAGCCCTGAAGCGCGTTGATACCGAAATCCCTTATACCGTCCAGCACTTCCGGATTGATGGCCGCGCCGCCGCAGATGACCAGTCTCATCTTCCCTCCGAAGACTTCTCTTATCTGCTTGAAGAATATATTTCCAAGATCGATACCGATCTTTTTCGTGACTCTGTTGATCTTTATGACTCTCTTCAGGAGCTTTTCCTTGCCCTGCTTCCTTACGTTCTGCCAGATCTTCTTATACATCTTCTCGAACATCACGGGAACGCCCAGGAACATGGTAGGATGACACTCGCCAAGGTTCTTGGCCAGGTATTTCAGACCTTCGCAGTATGCTATGGCCGCGCCTTTGTACAGAGGCACCAGGAATCCGCATGTGCACTCATATGTATGGTGCAGCGGGAGCACTGAGTAGAATACATCCCAGTCGTTTACCTGGAGCACTGTCGGCGATACCATGACGTCCAGACAAAGGTTCCTCTGTGAGAGCATTACTCCCTTGGAAACGCCTGTGGTGCCTGCCGTGAACAGCAGCACGCTCATGGCTTCGCTGTCTATCTGAGCATCCAGGAAGCGTCTGTCTCCCTCTTCGATGAGCTTCTTTCCTTTTTCTATGAAAGGTCTCCAGGCTGTGACGCCGTCAGCGTCCTCTTCAGCCTGCATGCAGATCAGCATCTCCAGCTTCGTCTCGCCGCTCGCCATGATCTCTTTGAACATCTTCTCGTATTTCTTAGTGAAGATGACTGCGCTGACCTCGGCCTGGATGAGCAGGTTCTTTATATCATCTATCTTGAGTTCTTTGTCCAGAGGAACAACGATGCCTGTTCCTGCCAAGACTGCCAGATATGAGATTGCCCACTGGCTGCAGTTCTCGCCGATGACGGATATGCGTTTGTCCTTTAATCCTGCGTCGATCAGTGCTGTCCCAAGGCTGTTCACATCATCCAGCATCTGGCCGTATGTGATCATCTCATACTCCCCGCCTTTTTTGAACTTCTGATAGAAGCAGGGGTGGTCTTTTCCGTAAGTCTCAACGCTTGATTCGATGAACTGCTTTATGTTGTATATGGGACGGCTCTCGCGGTACTTGACAAAGAACCTTGGATCGTCTTTGACTTTCTGGGAAATACCTTCTGCCCAGGCTCTGTCGCGGGCGATCTTTTCTTCATATTCTTTACTGCTCAGCATCTTTTCCTCCTGTTTCAAGAGGCTTCTGCTTCCGTGCGTTTCCACCGGAAGACTTTCCCCTTTCAATACTCTTTCTGTACCCAATAATATTTCTCAAAGGATCTACAGCTGTGAAGCCTATATCACTTACAGTTCCTGGCTGTCTTCGTCGCTGTAGTTGGCTGCAGTATGTCTCTTTATCTTTCTCGTGGTCGTCTTTGAGAATTCTGTTTCACGAATGTTATATCTCTTTACTCTCTTGTAGAGAGGCATGCGGTCGTTTATTTCGTCGCTGGTCTCCGAGAAGAACTGTTTCCAGCCGCATTCTGCCATGTCGCCGATCTGCTCCAGGATAGTCTCATAATCCGGGAATATCTCGGCCTTCACGATAGTGTCTCCCGTTGTCTCGTCCTTGATGCCGTGCACCAGGGCCTCTGCGATGTACGGGCTTGACTGGAGATAGTATTCGACTTCTTCAGGGAATATGTTCTTTCCGTTCTTGGTGACGATGACGTTCTTCTTCCTGCCGCAGATGTACAGGTAGCCTTCGCTGTCCATGTAGCCTAGGTCGCCTGTGTACAGCCATCCGTCCTTCAGCACCTGATCAGTCATGACAGGGTCGTTATAGTATCCGATCATGACAGAAGGTCCTCTGCAGATGACCTCGCCTACGCCTTTGTTATCCGGGTCGATGATCTTGACTTCCGTGCCCGGCATGACAAATCCGGCAGCGTCTGCTCTGCTGCAGCAGTCACGGTTTACCGCGATGATAGGAGCGTTCTCTGTCATTCCGTAGCCCTGGATCATAGGGATGCCCATGGCTTCGAAATCTTCGATAACGTGAGGATCTATAGCAGCTCCTCCGGAGATGAACTGAGTCATCTCGCCGCCTGTGCTGTTATGTATCTGTTTGAATAATTTTCTTATGAGAGTCTGGTTATTATACAGTTTCAGTCTCTTTGAAAGAGCGATCATAGCTCTCAGCTTCCTGCCGTTTCCGGAAGCATCCGCCTGCTTGAATATCTTCTTATGCATGCTTTCGAACACCAGAGGTACGCCAAGCATTACTGTCGCGTGGATCTCCTTCATGTTCTTCTGTATGTATTTCAGGCCTTCGCAGATGGCTACTGAGATGCCCTGATAAAAGCTCGTGAATATGTGGCATGTCAGCTCGTATGTGTGATGCATGGGAAGTACGGAAAGTCCTATGCCGTCTTCTCTGATCTTGATGTACTTGGACATGTTGTATACGTTGGCTGAGATGTTCTTATGGGAAAGCATTACGCCTTTTGCAAGGCCGGTGGTGCCGGATGTGAACAGCAGCGCGCACATGGCCTCTCTGTCTATCTTCGCATTGACAAAGGAGTCATTGCCTTCTTCCACCATCTTCTTTCCTTCTGCGATGAGGTCTTTCAGTGCCAGCTGGCCTTCCTCAGGCTCCTTAGGATCCATGCAGATCTTTATCTTTTTATCCTCAAAGCTTTCCAGAGCCTCGTCCACTACCTTCTTCATCTTCTTTGAGTAGATGATGGCTTTTACATCGGCTCTCCCCATCAGGTTTATGATCTCATCTGACGGAAGCTCTCTGTCCAGCGGAACTGCCACGCCGCAGCCGTTGGTGATGGAAAGATATGAGACGATCCACTCATAACTGTTCTCGCCTATTACTGCTATCTTCTCCCCTTTCAGACCCAGGTCGATGAGTTTGGTCCCGAGCCCGTCGATATCTTTCTTTACATCAGCGTAAAGGATCGGTCTGTACTCTCCGCCTCTTACGTCTTTCACGTAGTATGCCGGGTGGTCAGCGAACAGCCTGGCGCTTGAATCGACCATGTCCTTCAGATCTGTGATATACCTTAATTCGTAGATGTTGTCTTTATACTTATTACTGTTCAAGGGGCACGCCCTCCTTTCCCTTTACATAATAAGATATTCTACCATTATATGCAGGATAATTCAACGTATCCGGACCGGTCTAAAGAAGTGTTTCTCCTATTATCTGCGCGGCATCTTCTATGCATCCGTCACAGCTCCTCAGCACCTTTCCTGTATCCACTCCTTTTATGTCTCTGCAGATGATGGATCCGTTCTTCTCAAGGAAGGCATTAGTCATTGCCTTGATCAGTTTATATGAACCCTTCTTGCTCCCGGGCTCTGCCAGGTTCCCGTCGCTGTTCTTCATGCCGGCGCAGGCCGCCATGCCGCTTACTGCTCCGCAGGTACCCATGGTCCCCATGCCGAAGCCGAAGCCCTCTGTCATTCTGAAAGCGGTCTTTTCATCTACTCCGAAAAGATCCGCATAGGCGCAGGCCACTGCCTGTGCACAGTTATATCCCTTCCTGTGGTTCTCAAGTGCTCTTTCTACTCTTTCTGCTCTTTCTGCCATTTTATCCTTTCCTTTCCGGCAGGCGATGTCCTTCCTGTCTTTCTTTTCGGCAGGCTGCGGCTCTGCCGCTCTTTTCATATTTCATGTATACTTGACCAGCCTGCCTTGCATTTTTAACTGTATGGTATATACTTTGATTTGCGTGTTAATATGCATGATCGTAAATTTACTACAATTATACACGAGATGCGCACATATTCACAGTTTATAGCCATAATTATTTTAATATTTGGCTTGCATATTATTCATGATTTATGTATAATTATGAATATCGAAGCATTATCTGCCGCCCGGTGACAGGGTTTTCCGGGACGGCTTTTGAATTATTGAGATATTACGGAGGAAGAAAATGATAAAAGCAGGAGTTGTAGGAGCTACAGGTTACGCAGGCAGCGAACTCATGCGCATGCTTGTGAAGCATCCTGAAGTGGACATCAGATATGTGACTGCCAACAGCTACGTAGGGAAAAAATATTCAGAAGTGTATCCTAACTTCAACAAGCACATCCCACTCCTTTGCAGCGAGGCTGATCTGGAGAAAGTGGCAAAGGAATGCGACGTTCTTTTCACAGCGCTTCCGGGCGGGATGACAGCAGGACTTCTGACAGAAAGCATTCTGGACAACACCAGAGTCATCGATTTTGGCGCGGCCTACAGACTCAAAGACGTGAAAGTCTACGAAGAATGGTACGGCGAGACACATAAGAGCCCTCAGTTCATCGAAGAAGCAGTTTACGGACTCTGCGAGTTCAACCGCGATAAGATAAAGGACGCCAGACTCATCGCCAACCCCGGCTGCCACACCACCTGCGGCATTCTGGGCACAGCGCCACTTGTAAAGAACGATCTCATCGACAGAAAGTCCATCGTCATAGACTCCAAGACAGGAGTCAGCGGCGCAGGCAGAGGCTTAAACCGCGACATGCTCTTCTGCGAGGCCAACGAGAACACCAAGGCATACAAAGTCGCAGGCCACAGACACACGCCTGAGATCGAGGAGCAGCTGACATACGTCTGTGGAGAAGACATCGTCATCACCTTCACACCGGTGCTGGTACCCATGAACAGAGGCATCCTGGCTACCATCTACGCCACACTGAAAGACGGAGTCACAGAAGAAGACATCGCAAAGGCATATCAGGAGATGTACGGAAACGAGCATTTCATAAGACTTTCAGAGCCGGGCAGCCTGCCTGAGACCAAGTGGGTCAAAGGCTCCAACTTCGTGGACATAGGCTTTAAGATCGATAAACGCACCAACCGCGTCATAGCCATCTCATCACTGGATAACCTGGTGAAGGGTGCGGCAGGACAGGCTCTGCAGAACCTGAACATAATGTTCGGCCTGGATGAGAAGACAGGGCTGGATCTGGTAGCACCGTTCCCGGTATAGGATATGTGATCCTCAGTGCCGGAAAACCGGCGAACTGCCTGGAATACCGGCAGGCTGTCTGAAAAACCGGCAGAAGGTCCAGAGACAAAACCGTATGGATAATCAAGATAAAGGAGAAAACAGCAAAGATGAAAGAGATAAAAGGCGGGGTCACCGCAGCTAAAGGCTTCAAAGCTGCCGGCGGCCATGTAGGGATAAAGAAAAAAGATATTAAAGATATGGCGCTTATCGTGTCGGAAGTTCCGGCTACCTGCGCTGCGGCTTTCACTACTAACGTAGTAAAGGCTGCTTCAGTTCAGAGAAATATAGAAGTCATGAAGAGCCAGCCGAAGATCTGCGGTATAGCAGTCAACAGCGGCAATGCCAATGCCTGCACCGGCGAGGAAGGAAAGGCTTCCAATCTGGTCATGGCAGAGACTCTGGCAAAGGAACTGGGATGTGACCCGGATGCGGTACTCACTGCTTCCACAGGAGTCATCGGCGTGCAGCCTCCGGCAGATAAATACGAAGCCGGCGTCAAGGCTCTGTTCCCTGAACTCTGCGGATGCGAAAAGGCTGCAGAGAATGCTGCATGGGGCATCCTGACTACAGATACCCATCCCAAACAGATCGCAGTTGAGGCTGAGATAGGCGGAAAGACTGTCACCATCGGCGCCATGGCAAAGGGCACAGGCATG
>CAMCER010000037.1 GCA_945873875.1 uncultured Clostridia bacterium | reverse complement strand
GAAGGCTATATAGATACAGGCTCTTCAGAAGGACAGGATTATGATGACTACCTGAGATTCATACTGTATTTCACTGACCGGAAAGTCAGGCTGGTCAGGATGATGGACCTGATACAGATAAACATGAAAGGAAATCACAACAGGAATTTCCTCATAAGGGAGCATAATTGCGGCTTCAGACTGGAGGCTGAGATAAATGGTAATGATTATTCGTATGATCAGGTCTATTAGAAATATGGTCCTTCGAAAAGCAGGTGATGAAAGAGGATCATATACTGTGGAGACGGCTCTGTTTCTCCCTGTATTCATAATCGCAGTAGTGTCTGTGGGATCTGTGATACGCGTTATCGGTGTATGTGAGAACGTGAATCACACAGCAGTGGATGAGACAGCTCTCATCGCTGCAGAAAGTTATGTGAAGAAAACTCCGGCAGGAGACAGGACCAGGATCCTTTCCAGGATCGAAGAGGAGAATAAAGACCTGGATCTCATCAGGATAAAGAGCTACAGATATCTTTATTCAGACGGTGAGACTGATGATCTCATATCCCTTGGAATAAAGTACAGAGTATCTATGAACATGCCTTTTGCTTTCAGAGACGGTGCTGATCTGGAGCAGAAGTGGCTGACCAGAGGATTCACGGGAGCACGCAGCCCTTATGAGAAGATGCCTTTTTCCGAAATGGAGGATGACGGCAGCGGGCTCGTATGGGTGTTCCCTGAATCCGGCCAGCGCTATCACGGTGAAAACTGTACTTATGTAAAAGCTCATGCGAGGGAAGTGATCCTTACAGCAGGGATAAAGAGCGCTTACTCTCCCTGTCACCTGTGCGGTGCGGGGGATATACCCGAAGGCGGGATAGTCTATTGCTTCTTCAGCTACGGAGAGGCCTATCATAAGGCAGACTGCAGATCTGTGGACAGATACACGGTACAGATAATCAGAAGTGAAGCTGAGGAAAAGGGGTATACGCCCTGCTCAAAGTGTGGAGGTAACTGAAAGAATGACAGAAGATCATAAGCTTTTTCTTGAAAAGGGAAGGCTTTACGGATTTGAAAAAGAGATACTGGCAGCAGGCCTTTGCAGTTTTTTCATGCCAGTAAGATTCATAGAACTGGGTCAGAAGGTGCACGTGATGTATGACTGCAGCGGATACGCGGCAGCAGGAGAGATGAAAGAGCCGGATATAGGCAAACTTCTGGACATAATGGAAGGTGTGTTTCAGGTCCTTTCTGCATCAGGCGAATACTATATTGAACCTGACAGGATAACCCTTACAGGCGAGACAGTCTTTTACGATGAGGCTGCCGGAAAGGTGAAGATAGCCTATCTGCCTGTCAGAGAGGGAGCCCGCGGCATAAGGAACAATGCGGGAGGCTTCATCAGGGAGATGAAAGAAAAGGCCCCGTCTGATATGAGAGGATACTTCATCAGGATGCAGGAATGTCTGCAGCTTATGAATTACACGCCGCAGGACATGACAGACCTGATCTCAGGCATGAAGAGAGAACTCAGGATCTGCGGTATCTGAAAGAGGAGATAAAAGGGGGATGCTATATGAATAAAAGAGGGAGGCTTTCTGTTTTCCTTATGGTGACGGCAGCGCTGCTGGCAAACATCTGCCTGGCACAGACGTGCTTCGGGGCGGACAGCAGTGCGAAGGAAGACGGGATGACTTATGCGCAGTTCATGAAGGAAGCGCATGATTCCTTCAGCAAAACAGGAAGCAGTGAAGCTGTAAAAAGCAGCAGCAGGAATATAACTGAAAAAGAGATAATAAAAGGGCTCAAAGTCAAAAGTGACAGGTGGCTCAGAAAAAAAGGATACACGGACAGTCAGATAAAACAGCTGAGAAAGCTGGATCCGGCAGGACTGACCGGAAAAGTACGCTACAGCATAGGCTACAGAGATTTCGTATCTAAAACAGTCAGGGCGTGGCTCGGCTCGAAATTGTACTGGTTAACTTACTGTGTGACAGTAGCTAAGGGGTAATGGATAAACCAGCCGGTTTGTCTTTTTAAAGACATTTTCGGAGTGACCACAAGCGCGGGTTTTGTCAAGGAAGCAGCCAGCTGCCGCGCAGTGTATCACCTGGTCGGGAAAAGGGAACTGCCCAAGAAGGTCATTGAGCCGGCCGTGAAGACCA
Source organism: uncultured Clostridia bacterium (assembly GCA_945873875.1). Next base: position 4,986 of record CAMCER010000037.1, on the reverse strand, counting down.
GGAATTCAGGCAAGGGTGTATTTTCAAGGTTCTATCTGGGAAAGGAAAGGCTCCCCGGGATAGGGTATAAATGGAAATGTACTGACGGCGTGCTGAAGACTCTGTGGATAGCTGACGGGAAGATCAATACTGCAGGCCTTGCGTCTAATTACGGACACTCAGTACTGGGGATAAACCCGTCTGTGTCATTCGGCGGAGGCGCGTCCATATCATTCAAGCCGGCAGTCAGCACGAAGTATCTGGATGAAGCATATATCCGTGCGAGAAAATAAAAAGAAATAAGAAGAGATGCGGTCTCAGGCATGACCTGTGATCCGTGCAAGTTTAATGGAGAAAAGAAATGAAAACTGGCATGTTTGTTTTTACTACCCTCCTTATATCGGCAGCGACATCTTTTGCAGGGGCGAATGCAGCATGCGCCCTTGCAGGAGCTGCTGACAGCATTTTCGCTATGGGGGCAGTCATCGGGTTCATGATACCGGCAGTGTGTATCATCGCGGCGGATCACAGCAGGAAGACCGGTCGGGAAAAGGACGAAAAAGAATAAAGAAGATCAATAAAGATATCCATCATGGGAGCGGGAAGGGATACCTTCGCGTCCGGGCGCCTCATCTGGCGCATCCGGCGCCGGGCTCGGTTTTCCTCCCGCTTTATTTTTCACCCCGCATGTTGTAAAATATACATACGTGATATTTTGAGGAAAAGGGGGAAGAAAAATGAAAAAACCTTTCCAGAACTGGAATATGAAAAAGCATATCAAATTCGTAACGGCAGTCCACGCAGTATGTTATGCTGTGGATCTGACTTTATCTTATTACATCATAAAAAAATTCATCGATAAGGGCAGCACTGATGCGTATGAATACGATCTGGAATTTGAAGATTGATAAGAAAGGGATATGTTATGAATTATTTTAAAGCTTTAAGAAGATTCGGCCTGTTCGCCGGCCTTATAACCATAGTCGTTGGCGTGCTTTTCCTGCTTTTCAGCAAGCAGGTGGCTGAGATACTGGCGATGATCGTCGGTATAGGAATACTTGCCATAGGAGTAATAAGGCTGATACAGGCTTTGCGCATGAGTCCTGAAGAAGGCAGGGGAAGCAAGGTGCTGAGGGTGATACTCAGCGTGATCATGGTAGGTATAGGCATATTCCTGCTTATAGATAACCAGGCCGCCACCACTTTAGTGGGACTTGTGATAGGCGTATTCGCTTTCTTTGCAGGTTTCGACAGGTTCGTTATAGCCAATGAGCGAAGGAAACAGGGACTTCCTGTCGGTCTGACTATACTGTTTGGTATCATTCATATCATTTTCGGTATCCTTATGATCTACTTCTCACTGGAAATGATCTCGATCCTTGTGGTATTCACAGGGATATATCTGCTTTGTGCAGGTATTATGATAGTGATATCGGCAGGATATCTGAGAGACTATGAGATACAGGAGCAGATGAATGATACCTCTATCGACCAGGATGAGACCAGACAGCCTTGACGGATTCGTCGGGCAGAGACACTTTCTCTATAAAGGGTCTCTCATGTACAACGCCATAAAAAACAGGACCTTTGATTCAGCTATCTTCTTCGGCCCTTCAGGGACCGGAAAGACTACTTTAGCGCGTATAGTCGCAAAAGAGATGGATGCAGGGTTCATGGAGATAAATGCCTCTACCACAGGGACCAAAGAACTGAAGCAGGTCATAGATAATGCCAAGGACAGGTTCTACGGGCTCCAGAAGGAGAGCACATATCTTTACGTGGACGAGTTCCACCGCTGGAACAAACTCCAGCAGGATTCACTTCTCAAAGCTCTTGAAGAAGGCGTCATATATTTCATCGGCAGCACTACGGAGAATCCGTATTTCGCAATAAACAACGCTGTACTCAGCAGAGTAAGGAACATCTACGAGTTCAAACCGCTCACAGAAGAAGATATAAAGATACTGCTGACGCGCACCCTTACTGACAGGGAAAAGGGCTTCGGGGCTCTTGACATCGCATATGATGAAGAGGCTCTTTCTGTTCTGGCATCCATGAGTTCGGGAGACGCCAGAGTTGCCATAGATACTCTGGGATTCATCGTCGACAATCTAGATGAAGGCGCCAGGCTCACAGAAGAAAAAGTAGGCGAAGCCATGCAGCGGCAGACGACATTCTACGACAGGAGAGAGGACAAATACAACCTTCTCTCGGCTCTTCAGAAATCAGTCCGCGGAAGTGATCCGGATGCGGCAGTCCATTATCTTGCCAGGCTCCTTGAAGGAGGCGGCGATATCCAGATGATTGGAAGAAGGCTCATGGTCATGGCCAGTGAGGACGTGGGCATGGCATATCCTCATGCGGTCAGCATCGTCACATCATGTGTCCAGGCTGCGCTGATGGTGGGCCTTCCGGAGGCCAGGATCAATCTGGCAGAGGCTGTGGTGCTCCTTGCATCATGCCCCAAGTCTAATGCCGCGTATATGGCATTAGAGGCGGCTTCATCAGATCTCCGGTCAAAGAACATAACGGACGTGCCGGATTATCTCAAGGACACCCACTATAAAGGGGCGAAAGACAGAGGCCTTGGAGAAGGGTATAAGTATCCTCATTCCTACGGAGGATATGTGACGCAGCAGTACCTGCCGGACAGTCTGTATAAGGCAGGAGTGAAATATTATAAACCTACTGAAAACGGCAGTGAGGCTTCCTTCAGAAAGTATCTGGAGCAGCTTGAAGCAATAGATAAAAAGAACGGGAAAAAGTAAAATGGAGATCATAATGGCCGATCCCACCGGCATCTGTTTCGGAGTCGAAAGGGCGCTGAAAAGAGCAGGTGAGGCGGTAAGCGGCGGCAGCGGCCGCATCTATTCCTACGGATCACTCATCCATAACAAGCAGGTAACAGACTCACTTGAAAAACAGGGACTTAAGATCATCGACTCTCTGGATGATGCAGAGGCAGGCTCGACGGTCATCTTAAGGTGTCACGGCGTTCCCGAGCGGGATTACAGAAAGGCAGAAGAAAGAGATCTGTCTGTCATCGATACCACATGTCCCTTTGTCGATAAGATACACAGGCTGGTGGAAGAGGCTTTCAGGGAAGGAAAGAACATATTGATAATAGGAGACGCTAAGCATCCTGAAGTCATCGGCATCAACGGATGGTGTGAAGACAGCGCGGATATAATAGATGAGCCTTCCCAGGTCAGCGGCCTTGAAAAAGACAGCTACTTCCTGGTGGCCCAGACCACATTCAGAAAAGAACTGTTCAGCGAGATAGTTGACGCGATAGCTGAAAGAGGGATAAAAACAGAGGTGAACAATACCATCTGCAACGCTACAGGAGAGCGGCAGGAGAGCTGCCGTAAACTTTCAAAACAGGTGGATGCCATGGTGATAATCGGAGACCGCGGCAGTTCAAATTCCAGGAAGCTCTACGACATCGCGGCAAAAAACTGCAGCAATTCGTTTTTTGTTGAAAATAAACAGGATTTACCATTGAAAGAACTGATTTTATGTAATAAAATAGGTGTTGCGGCAGGCGCGTCAACGCCTGAATGCATAATTAAGGAGGTTATTTCTGATATGAGTGACAACATCACTAACAACAACGAAGAACTTTCAATGGCTGACTTTATGGAAGACATTGAAAAATCACTGAGACTGCCACGCGGTGGTGACATTGTGGAAGGGAAGATCCACCAGGTGACAGACGATGAGATCATCGTAAATCTCGGCTGCAAGAAGGACGGCATAATCCCTCTTGCTGAAATTTCACTGGAAGGAGACCAGAAGCTGACTGATCTTTATAACGAAGGCGACCCGATCCAGGCTAAAGTCATCAAGACTGATGATGGTGAGGGAAGTATTCTGCTTTCGAAGAAAAAGCTTGAAGTGAGCGAGCACTGGAATGAGATAAGCAGTGCTTTTGAAGATAAAGAAACTATCGAAGCTACTGTTGTAAGAGTAGTCAACGGCGGCGTTATCGCGACCTATAAAGAAGTTTCAGGATTTATCCCACTGTCACAGCTTTCTGACAGATATGTGGAAGACCCTTCAGAATTCATAGGCCAGACTCTTGAAGTAAAAGTTTCCAGAGTAGATCAGAGAAGAGGCAAGGCTGTATTCTCACATAAGATGGTACTCAATGCTGAAAGAGAAAAGAGGATCGAGGAGATCTGGGAGCGCATCCATGTAGACGATGTCGTAAGGGGAACTGTAATGAGATTCACAGATTACGGCGCATTCGTAAACATCGGAGGCATCGACGGACTGCTTCATATTTCAGAGATCTCATGGGGCAAGCTCAAGCATCCTAAGGAAGTTTTGAGCATCGGTCAGGAGATCGACGTGAAAGTGCTTTCCATGAATCGTGAAAAAGGAAAGATCTCACTTGGTCTCAAGCAGAACCAGCCTGAACCATGGAGCGTTATCAATGACAACTATGAGATTGGTCAGGTCGTAAAAGGTAAGATCGTTCAGATCAAGGAATACGGTGCATTCGTTGAACTGGAACCGGGACTTGACGGACTGGTACACATTTCTGAAGTTGCTCATAAGAGAGTTTCAGATATCAACAACGAACTGACAGTAGGCCAGATGGTAGATGCTAAGATCCTTGATATCGATGCTGACAGAAAGAGGATCAGCCTCAGTATCAAAGAGACTGTAGATCCGGCTGAAGAAGCAGCTGCAGAAGAAGCTAAGAAAGCTGCTGCAGAAGCAGAAAGAAGGTAAGAAACGCATGAAGCAGATCGGTAACGTCGAGCTGCCGCAGGAAGCGTTCCTCGCCATTCTGCACGTCGGCAAAGACAACAAATAACCCTTAGGAGTTGGCATGGCGAATATGTTTGCCCTGATTCTGGTGATTGCCACACTGGTGACGGGCATTTTATGGTGCGTGGATAAATTCTTTTTCGCACCTAAACGGCGGGAACGTCAGGCAGCGGCGCAGGCGGCTGCCGGGGACTCACTGGATAAAGCAACGTTGAAAAAGGTTGCGCC
>CAMCER010000036.1 GCA_945873875.1 uncultured Clostridia bacterium | reverse complement strand
ATACTTTTTCTGCCTTTTCATACAGCTATTCCATTTCACAGATTGATTATATGGGGCGAAAAACAGGCCTGCAAGCCTCCCCGGGGGTTATATTTTCACATTTTCCTTCATATAGACCTGCGCCGGACAAAATAAAAACCAGCCTGTAAAAAAGCTGGTCTGTTTTGCACTCAAAGGTTTTCGCACGTTTCTCTGTCGCTGTGAATACTCCATGCTGACAGCGCCCCGTGCCTTCACCGGACTAGTTGGACGCCATGCGGACGCCGCATCCGAATGCTTTCTCGCACTGACCCGGGAACACGGTCTCGCGGCGCTCCTGGCGCTCATCACCGTTGAACATGTTCCAGTTGAATCTGCTGTAATCTTTTACCTGCAATGTCTCGCCGCTGGACTGGCTCTCTGTCGGGCCTACGTAGGCGCTGAGGGTTTCCTGATAATTCTTCAGAAGAGGCTGATAGAACTTATCCTGCGCATTGCTGGTCATGACCAGCAGCACCGGGATCTTCCTGTCATTGCAGCTGGGCTCTTCCACCCTGTATGTAATGTACTGGAATATGAGCCTTTCATAAATAGCTCTGAAAGATGCCGTGGCCTCACCCAGGTAATTAGGCGTGCCGATGATAAGACCGTCCGCCTCGCGGATGGCGTCAAGCACCGGGGTCAGCCCGTCACGACAAATGCATCTGCCCTCGAACTTCTCCGTCTTACATCCGAAGCATGAGATGCAGCCTGTGTATCTGTCCAGGTCATAGAGATCGAACTTCTCGATTTCCGCGCCTTTGCTTTCAGCGCCTTTAGCGGCTTCCATTATAAGTGTGTCTGTGCTCCAGCCCTTTCTCGGCCCTGCGTTTACTACCACGATTTTTTTGCCCATTATATATCTCCTTCTTTTGTCTTTTATTGCTGCCTGCCGCATCTGATGCAGGTTCATGACTTTTTCTGATCCGTCATCTCTTTTTCAGATCGATGACCGGATTCACAAGAGGCTCCATGCTGAATCCGTCCGGTCCGGTTATCCGGCATTCTGCCGTATCTCCGTCAGCGATGGGGAAGGCCCTCGGGGTCCCCGTTGAGAGAACGTCCCCCGGATACCAGCCCTGTATCGATGAATGGAGCGATACCAGTCTGGCCGGTCTGTGAGTCATGTTCGCCACCACGTTAGATGCGTGGACCTTTTCATTATGCACGCTCTGAACCTGAAGTTCAAGTACATCCGGCACTTCATCCGGCGTCACCAGCTGTGGTCCGAAAGAGAAAAACGTGGGGAAATTCTTGACTATGGTCAGGTAGCGCGGGTTGCCGTCGACAAACTCGTTTCCTTTCAGGATCGACTCCTCGGTCATATCAAGTATAGTGGTGAAGCCTGCGATGACATCGCGCCAGTTTTCTTCATCTACATCCCGGCATTCTTTTCCAAGGATGATGCCAAGCTCTGCCTCCGCAGTGGTCCTGGTTGCCTCTTTGAGTTTCGGAAGTTTTATCTCATCTCCCGGTCCGATAAGAGTGTCCGCCATCTTGAAGAAACTGCCCGGGAATCCTTCGGGGGCAGCATCGCCTATGTCCCCTGCATGGTCCTTGTAATTCAGGCCGATGCCGAATATCCGCTTCGGGTCACGATAAAGCGGCGCGTAAACGACTTCGTCTAAGGGAACGAACCCCGGGAGCTCTTCGATCTTCTCCCGGCCGCCCTCATTGTACCATCTGGTCAGCTGCCGGATCTGCCCTGTCTCGATCAGCGGGAGCATGGTCTCCTCCCAGAAAAGCGGCATGTCGCCGCCAAAGGCAGCAAACCCTGTTTCCTCGCTTCCATTGCTGAATACCGTAGCTCTGGCCTCATTCAGGGCCTTTATGGGCAATATCCCTTTTTCCATCACGATGCCCGCGATCTCGGCACCGCCAGTTTTTATCGTTGCAAGTCTCATTTTTCTCCTTTTTTTCTCATTTATCTTTATTATTTATCTGCCGCACTGTTCATTTCACTTTCGCCGAATAAGGGCAGCGGATCCCGATACATTGCTCATTCTGCCCGGAATACCGGCACGTCACATCAGCTTTTTCCATCTCTACCCCGAGATTCTCCCGGACGAAATCAACTGCTGCCTGTATCGAAAGGAATGAATCTCTTTTGCAGCAGCGGGGTCCGCCGACATCGCCTATCTTTCCCAGAGCCGCGGAAGTCATCCGGTTCGAAAGCCCGAAGGCTTCATTTTTCAGAGGCGTCGAGCCTGAGATAATAGAGACGAACATGCCTGCACTTATACCTGCGCCGCATGCTCCCCAGAAACCGCAGGCACCGCCGGGCACGCTCTTTCCCCTGCGCACCATTTCACCCAGTGCCTCTTTCAGTTCTTCTTCTTTCAGCTCTTTATCTTTCGCCTTTTCACCTGCTCTGCTCTCGCCGGCCTCATCCTTCGGGGCGCGATCTCCTGCCGAATTGCCGGCCGCATCCTCCTTGGCGCGATTGTCTGCCGATTTCCCGGACATGATCTTCCCGCCGGCATTCACGTAGGCCGTGAGCAAAGCCGCTCCCACCATTATGTGATGCTCCGGCCCGTGCATGTGGCAGAATGGCTGTGCCATCATCTTTTCTATGATTTCTACCGGATCCTTTGATTTTTCGGTAAGACAAAGCCCGATGACTGCATCCACCCCCTGGGTGTGACATTCATCACAGACGAAGTGCCCGTTTACGCATCTTGTTTTGCTGCCAGTTTTCTTATGACATATGCTGCACTCCATCTCAACATCGTTTTCCAGATATTCAAGAGGCGCGCCGCAGATCAGACATTCTTCCCTCATTTGTCCCTTTCTCCTGTTTTCATGAAAAGGTTTTTCATCCTTTTATATACAGGGCCTCCGTCCTGCTTCCAGACAGGGCCTCGATTCCCTGTTCCTCATTACTGCCATTATACACGAGTTCCACGGATTATTAAATCGCGCTTTGTTCGTCCCTCGCCCGCATCCGTTGCAAAAACACTGTGAATCGATATATATTTCAATAACAGTGTTTTTGCAACAGGTGCGGAAGCTGATTTTGTCCGCAAGGCTCCATTTGGACACATGCACTCGGATTTATGCCTTCAGAATGTGATGAAAACACTGTTATTTTTTCTATTTCACTTTAACAGTGTTTTTCCAACGGCTGCAGGATCGCAGCTCTCGGAAAGCAGCTGCCCGGCCGGAGCAAAAGGAGGAAAGCCGGGATAAAAGGCTGAAAAAGGTGAAGGCCGGGGCAAAAGAGCTGACAAAGGGGAAAGCCGGGGGAAAAGGGCTGACAAAAAGGGAAAAGGAAAATGCAAAAAAAGAAGCGACCCCGCACGGAGGGCGCGGGGTCTCACAAGATGACGATAATGCTTCCCTGCATGAAACAGGTCCGCAAGGGAGTTCTGTAACTTATGCTTTAGGCATGCGCTTTCATGTGAACAGGTGCTGCCGGATAGCCGTGAGAAGAGCTTTTTTGATTATCGGCTTTTCAGTGAAGTCATTCATGCCGGCTCTGAAGGCAGCGTTCCTGTCCTTTTCATAAACATTGGCGGTCATTGCAATTATCGGTAATTCAGCTTTTTCTTTGTCCGCAAGGGCGCGGATCTGGCGCGTTGCCTCTATTCCATCCATATTAGGCATCTGGATGTCCATAAGGATCAGGTCGAAATATCCGGCCGGCGCCTCTTTTATCTTTTCAACACAGACATGGCCATCTTCGGCGAACTCCACTTCAGCTCCTGTTTTTTTGAGCAGTTCCTGCGTTATCTCCCTGTTGATGGCCATGTCCTCGACAAGGAGAATCCTTTTTCCAGTAAAGTCAAAATCCTGAAACGCCGCTTCATCCGGCAGGCCGAACCCGTCGTCAGGGCCGTCAGAGCTGCCCTCTTCCTCTGCCAGTTTGTTCAGAAGTTCCTCCTGGGTCAGGCCGCTTATTTCAACATGCCCTTTGCATTCCGCACGGCTGTTATCATTTTCAGCATACCTTCCATTACCCGCGCTGCTGATGCCTTTTTCTGCATAGCTTCCTTCATCTGCCTTATTGATGACACTTTGAGCATACCCCTCATCATCTGCATTTCGGGTGACTTCAGTACCTTTCCCGTCCTCTGCATTGCTGATGACTCCGAGGAGGTATTGTCCCGCTATGCGGATATTGTCCAGATACCTGCGCAGCCTCTTTTCATCATTCTGATAGGTCACTGCCATGTCAGCGCATCCCAAAATGATGTTCAGCGGTGTTCGTATATCATGGGACATGCGGAATATCTGCAGCAGCTTGGACGGCTGTCCTTCATCGGTGCAATCCTTGAGAAGGTCGTCGACGGTCACGCCGAACACAGAAGCAAGCTTGGGAAACAGACTGATATCGGGCGCAGATATCCCCCTTTCCCATTTGGAGACTGCTTTATCCGTGATCCCAAGTCTGCCCGCCAGCGCAGCCTGAGTCATGTTATTCTGTTTTCTCAGCGATCTTATCGCTTCTCCTAATTTCGTCTGCTGCATAATAAAGTCACCTCTTACGTGGAATGTACCACAAAGAAGTGACTATAAACAACCGACTATTGGTTTACACGAACCCGGGGTTCATATCACAGAACTCCCTGGCCCGGGCCTGCTTCATCAGGCCTCGAAATCAAGCTCCAGCGCATGCTCTTCGTTGAGCTTCCTGCAAACCTCTACGAGTTTGTCAAGAGGCACGTCGTGAAGCTGCTTCTTCTGGCCGCGGATAGTAACGGAAACTGTCCTGCTTTCGACTTCCTTGCCGCCGATCACCAGAATGATGGGCTCTCCCAGTGTCCTGTAGTGCTTGATCTTCTCATTCATGTTCCTGTCAGAGTAGTCAGCTTCCACGCGGATGCCGTTTTCCTCCAGGAGAGATGCTACCTCGCGGGCAAAGTCATTGTTCTCTTCCACGATAGGAACGATGCCCACCTGATACGGACACATCCAGAACGGGAATGCTCCCTTGAAGTGCTCCGTCAGTATTCCAAGGAATCTTTCGATGGAGCCGTAGATAGCTCTGTGTATTACTACCGGCTGTTTGAATGAGCCGTCTGTATCTGTGTATGTCAGACCGAAGTTTGCCGGCAGCTGGAAGTCCAGCTGAATAGTTCCACACTGCCACTCTCTTCCCAGAGCGTCTTTTATCTGCAGGTCGATCTTCGGTCCGTAGAAAGCGCCGTCGCCTTCGTTTATCTCGTAATTTCCTTCGCCGTATGTCTCGTCCAGTATCTTCTTCAGTGAAGCCTCCGCTTTATTCCATACTTCGATGTCACCCATGAAATCGTCCGGTCTGGTGGAGAACTCAGCCCTGTATGTCAGTCCGAAGGCGCTGTATATCTCGTCGACGAGGTTCATGATGTCTTTGATCTCGTCTTCGATCTGTGATTCCATTACAAATGTGTGGTCGTCATCCTGTCTGAACTCCTGCACACGGAAGAGACCGTTCAACTGTCCGGACTTCTCTTTTCTGTGGAGCACGTCGAACTCGCTGTAGCGGATAGGCAGCTCCTTATATGAACGGAGTTTTCTCTTGTATGTCAGCATGGCGTTAGGGCAGTTCATGGGTTTGGCGGCCATGGTGTCCGGCGCCTCGATGGAGTAGTCTACAACTATGCGGTCGGTGAGCCCTTTGGCTGCCGGTGCTCCCGTGCCTGCTACCGCGCCTTCAGGAACTTCTGCGCCGTCTGTCTCTGCTACTGTATCTTCTGCCTTTGTCCCTTTGGTGATTCCCGGGATCAGGAACATGTTGTTCACATAGTGTGCCCAGTGACCTGATACCAGCCACAGGCGTTTGTTATTGATGACAGGACAGGATATCTCTTCGTATCCGTGCTTGTCCTGAGTCTCTCTCATAAAGCTGACCAGTCTCTGATACATCTTCCAGCCTCTCGGCAGCCAGTACGGCATTCCCGGAGCTGTATCCTGGAACATGAACAGTTCCTGACGCGCGCCGATCTTCTTGTGGTCACGCTCTTTAGCTTCTCTGATCAGTGCCAGATGCTGCTTCAGTTCGTCCTTTGTCGGGAAAGCGTATACGTAGATCCTGGTCAGGGAGTCTCTTTTCTCATCGCCGCGCCAGTACGCGCTGGACGCTGACCTTACCTTGAATGCTGCGGAGAGCAGCTCCTGTGAATTTTCTATATGAGGACCTCTGCACAGGTCGACAAAATCATCACCTGTGTAATATATGGTGATCTTCTCATCTTCCGGAAGGTCGTTGATGAGTTCGGTCTTGTATTTCTGGTCTTTGAAAAGTTCAAGAGCGTCTGCCCGGGAGATCTCCTCTCTGCGCCAGTCCTCTTTACGCTTCATGATCTCCTTCATTTTATTCTCGATGGTCTTGTAGTCGTCCTCTGTCACAGGGCGCGAAAGGTCGAAATCATAGTAGAACCCGTCTGCGATCTGAGGTCCTATCGCGTACTGCGTCTCTTTTCCGAACAGTTCGATAACTGCCTTTGCAAGTATGTGTGCCATAGAGTGGCGGTACATCTCGAGAAATTCTGAATTAGCCATATTAAAAAATCCTCCTGTTATTTTCAAACTTTTCCGGGTCAAGCATCTTTACCACCTTTGCCGGGGCACCGAGTACCACGGCATAGTCAGGTACGTCCTTTGTCACTACTGCACCTGCGCCTACTATGGCGTATTTTCCTACGGACACGCCCGGAAGCACCGTAGCCCCCGCGCCGATCCATGCGCCTTTTTTTATGAGCACGGGCCTGCAGGTGAGCACCTGTCTGTCGTAAGGGTCGTGGTTGTTTGAGATCAGCGAAGCGTTGGCCGCTATCATAACGTCATCCTCGATGGTTATCCCTCCCCAGGACATGGCCAGCAGATTAGCGTTGATGAACACGTTTTTTCCGATCTTCAGTTTATCGAAGGCCGCGCCGCTGAACGGTGCTGCTATGTAGCTTCCTTCGCCCAGGTCATCGCCGAATATCTCTTTGAGTTTAGCGTTATACTCCTCGGTCCTCGGCATTATCTGATTCAGCTGGAAGATCTTTTCCGTGTAGCGCTGCGCCAGAGCAAATTCCTCCGGAGTCATGTCTCTCATGTCGACTCTGATCTCTTTACAGTCCATATGTGTGAGCCTTTCCTGCTTCTCGTATTTTCCCAGATATAACAATTATATTATAAATATGAAATAAGTC
>CAMCER010000035.1 GCA_945873875.1 uncultured Clostridia bacterium | reverse complement strand
TCGTAAAGAAATGTCCCCGCCCGCTTATGAGGGTCGTCATGTGGGCCGTGAAGGTGCTGGACTATTTCGGGAAGGTGCCGAAAGCCCTTTCGGCAGGCGATCCGAACTTCTCAACTGTGCTTTTGTCCAATCTGGGCAGCATCAAATGCGATGCGCCTTACCACCATCTGAACAACTACGGCACCAACTCCATAGTCGCGACGATCGGTGTGATACATAAAGAACAGGTCTATAACGAGGAAGGGATCCCTGAGATAAGGGACGTGGCCAACATAGGACTTACTCTTGATGAGAGGATAGCAGACGGCTTTTATTTCGCCAGATCACTGAAACTTCTGAAATACTATCTGGCTCATCCCGAGATCCTGGAGAGACCTGTCAAAGAGGAGGTAGATTATGAGTATTAAAGCCCCGTGGCTGCAGTATTACGGAGATATACCGGAAAGTCTGGATTACCCGGATGTCTCCATGTTCGAGCTTATAGAAATGAAAGCGGGCCAGTGGCCGGATCTGAGGGCCTACGAATTTCTGGGAAAAGAGAGGACATACAGGGAGTTCCTCAATGACGTCCATCAGTGTGCCAAAGGCCTTGCCTCCATCGGCATCAGGGCAGACGACAGAGTCACTATCTGCATGCCAAACACGCCGCAGGGCATAACCATGTTCTACGCTCTGAATCTCATCGGGGCCATACCCAATATGGTGCACCCTCTTTCAGCAGAGGGTGACATAGAATTTTTCCTGACTTTGTCAAAGAGCAGGGCCATACTCGTTCTCGATGCCTTTTATCCTAAAGTAAAGGCAGTAAGGGACGCGTGCCCTGAACTGAAACACGTCATCACGGCATCTATCGCGACGGAGCTTTCGCCTTTCAAGGCCTTCATGTTCCGGATGACCAAGGGCAGAAAGATCCCGAAGACAGACAAAAACGATAATATTATCCAGTACACAGACCTTATGAAAAGAGGCGCCCAGTTCACCGGTGAGTACAGAGTCGCCAGAAAAGGAAACGACCCGGCGGCCATCCTCTACAGCGGCGGGACCACTGGAAAGATGAAGGGCATAGTGCTGACCAATATGAACTTCAACGCACTGGGTATGCAGACCGGAGCGGCAGGAAACTGCTCCCGCCCAGGGCTGACCATGCTGGCTATAATGCCAATGTTTCACGGTTTCGGCCTGGGGGTCTGTATCCACACCATACTGATCCACGGCGGAGAGTGCATACTTGTGCCCCAGTTCAGCGTGGAGACCTACGCTAAACTGCTGAAAAAGGCGCAGCCTAACTATATAGCAGGAGTGCCTACTCTCTATGAGGCGCTTTTGAGAAGCAGGAAGATGAAGAGTGTGAAGCTGGCCTGTCTGAGAGGTGTGTTCTCCGGCGGAGATTCTCTTTCCGTGGAACTGAAGAAAAAAGTCGACAGATTCCTGAAGGAACACGGAGCACAGGTGCATGTCCGTGAAGGCTACGGTACCACAGAGTGCGTAACAGCCAGCTGTCTCACACCTCAGGATCTGTTCAGGGAAGGAAGCATAGGCATACCGTTCCCGGACACTTTCTATAAAATAGTCGATCACGAGACCTGCAGGGAGCTTCCTTACGGCGAAGAAGGTGAGATCTGCATCAGCGGACCTTCTGTGATGAAAGAATACCTGGACGAGCCGGAGGAGACGGCCGATACACTGAGAAGACACGAAGACGGGCGCATCTGGCTCCACACAGGAGACCTGGGCGTCATGGACAAAGACGGTTTCATATACTTCAAACAGAGACTCAAGAGAATGATAGTCTCATCAGGGTATTCCATCTATCCTTCTCAGATAGAGAACATCATCGACTCGCACCCGGACGTACTCATGAGCACGGTCATAGGTGTGCCGGATCCGTATAAAGTGCAGAAAGTCAAGGCCTACATAGTCCTTAAGCCGGGCATAAGACCTACAGACGAGATAAAGGAAGAGATACGCAGGCACTGCGAAAAAAACGTGGCAAAGTACGCCATGCCCTATGATTTTGAATACAGGGATTCGCTGCCTAAGACCCTTGTGGGCAAGGTAGCGTACACAGTTCTTGAAGAAGAGGCTAAAAGAGAAGCCGCCGGCAAATGACCTGAACTAGTCAACAGAAAGTAGACAGTTAAAAAGCTACACGAAGCCCATTTCAGTTTTGAACTGAAGTGGGCTTTTGTAGTTGAGAGCATAAGCAGGACGCTCATTGTTGTAATAGTCCACGAATGCCTTAACCATATCTTCAGCTGTGTCATAACGTCTATGCCAACCTTCAGAATACATTTCTGCTTTGATCCAACCGTTTATCGCCTCTATCTTTGAATTGTCGGTTGGCGTTGCTACTCGTGACATGGATCGCAGTATGTTATAATTTCTATGGGCATCAAAGAATGCTGCGGAGGAATAGACGGATCCTTGGTCGGTGTGCAAAATGACGGGATTCTCCTGTTCCTTCGTTTTTTCTATTAAGTCATTCAGGCATCTGAAATACGGTTTGTTGTCTCCCTGACGAAAGCTAATGTGGCTGGAAATGATCTCATTGTTGAATGCATCAAGCATATATGTCCATTCAAACTTTCGGCCCTTATGGGACATGACCATCATGTCCGATGACACCAGCCTCAGCGGTTCACCGACTTCCCAATGATTCCACACCAGGTTCGGAAACACTTTGCTTTCTCCTTTAGGAGACTTCCACCGATAGTGCTTGACTCTAGCTTTTATGCCTGCGAATTTACAGCATTTGTGTGCCAGATTGTCTGAAAACAGCCATCCTGTCTCATTCCTTACTACTGTAGCAAGCCTATGGTACCCGTATGATCTGTGTCTGTCGTGAACTTCCCTAAGTAATTCAGTAAGCAGATCTCGATCCTGCTCATATCTATTCTTGTGGCCTTTCCTTGCTTTCCACTTGTAGTAGCCGGACCGATTGACATCCATTATCCGGCATAGTTCGGCGACGGGATATTCTGATCTCAACTTATCTATTATTTCGTATTCAGATCTTTTAAAGTAACGAATTCCTTGCCGGCACCAACTCCTTTCACTATGTATCCTTTTTTTAATCGTTCAATCTCGATTTGCTGTTTTTCTATGATCAATCGCTGACGCTCTTCAACAGATAAAGACTTGCTCGTGTGTAGTGCAGAGAACTTATTGCCTGTCTTCTTCTCGTTTTCAAGAGCAGCTTCTCCCCCAAACCGATACTTTTGGATCCAATTCCAAATCATTCCTGAAGATATATTTTCTTCTTTAGCTAAAGTCTTTCGACCAATGTGGTCATCAAAATATCTTTTGACTATTCGGAGCTTCTCCTCCTTAGACCAGCTCCTGTTTTTGCCTCCTTTTGGCCTTGCCATAAAACCACCTCCTTACATAAATCCTAGCATAAGAAAAGTAGACATGCTTTTTTAACATGTCTACTTTCATCTTACTAGTTCAGGCAAATGACCGGCGGCCTTTTTATCAGATCTGGTTCTTGCCTTTCAGGTCGACATGAAGGATAAAGTCCTTAGGCAGGTCTATGTTATAGTGCTCTATATGATAGATAAGGTCGGATCTCCAGCCGAAGACACCGTCTGACATGAGAGAGAATCCCGGAGAGATCTCTTCGCCTGTGAACAGGTCGTATGCACGTGTGCCGCCGTAGGCTACTTCGCGTCCGCCGTCCTTGAGATAGCGCACGATCTTTTCTCTGTCGTAGTTTATCTCATCTACTACGGCGTCCTGTATGCTTCCGTTATCTGCCAGTGTCGTTTTCATTTCCTTGTAAAAACCTATATATCTCATTTTCAGTTCCTTTCTTATGTTTCTGCTATTCAGTAAAAATTCCGGAGGATACCGGACTTCAGATAAAGTTTAACAACCTGCAGGGGAGTTGTCAAACGCATAAAAAAAACCCGGTTTAAAAAACATAGTTAACATATTTTGACATTCTCTGACTTTTGTAATAAAATCAGAAAAAAAGAGGAAAGAAACCGAGAGAGAGAACGAGGGATGACTTGCTAAGGAGGTGTTTCGATGGCACGGTGGGCAGACCAGAAAATATCCATCGCTTTTGCTAAAATGCTGAGGACCCAGTCGATAGACAAGGTCACGGTAATTGCTATATGTGAGAAAGCCGGAGTAAACAGGCAGTCATTTTATTACCACTTCAGAGATCTGGGCGAACTGTACAGACATATCGTAAGGAGCAAGCTGGACAGGATAATACCCGGCGGGAACCTGTACCACAGCTGGCCGAAACAGCTGGAGAGTATCCTGAAATACTGCAGGAAATACAAGGTGTGGGTCGATAACATCTACAATTCCTCCTACAAGGCAGATTTCATGGAGCTTCTGAGAGAGTACACCGATGATATCGTCAGCAAATACATGAGCCAGTTCTTCAGAGAAGGCACCGAGAAACTCAAAGAAGAGGAAAGGATTTTCATAACGAAAGTATGCAGCATGTCCTTCGTGGGGATATTCCGCATGTTCATTGAAAAGGACATGGAAGATGATCCTGCTAAAGTTGCTGCGTGGAGCGAGAACGTTTTCGGAGGATCCTTCGAATATATAGCCGGGCGGTTCATAGAGAGCAGAGAATGACAGAAATATGATATATAAAAAAAATAAAGAGGCGGAAAGCCTCTTTTTTTATGGAGCGGATGACGGGAATCGAACCCGCGTCGCCGGCTTGGGAAGCCGGAATGCTGCCATTGTACCACATCCGCATATGATCCTGCCGAACTGGTCGATCTGATCGCCGGCTGATATAAAGTATATAAGATAAACGGAAGCACTGCAAGTCCTGATGTCTGTGAAACAGGATGCGTCATTTATCCCCCCTGCACGGGCAAAGGCTGTGGATATACCCTTTAAGGTGTGTTAATATCTAGACAAAGAAATGACACTGCATATGATAACTGAAAGGAGAAGCCCGCCTGCAGGCGGCGTTATGGAATATGAGCAAAACAGTATGGGCTATGTATTTCAGCGGCACAGGCACCACTGAAAAAATGACGAAGCATATAGCAGAAGGACTGGCTGAAAAGATCGGAGCAGAGTTCAGAAGCTTTGATTTTACTGTGCCGGCGGCAAGAAAGGAGCCGGCGGTATATACGGAAGATGATATAGTCGTGCTGGGCACACCGGTCATCGCGGGAAGGGTGCCGAATCTTCTTCTGAAATATCTGGATACATTAAAAGGCGGCGGTGCACTGGGCATCCCGGTGGTGATGTACGGGTGCAGGGCTTTTGACGATGCTCTGACAGAGCTTCGGAACATCATGGAAAATGACGGATTCCACACCTTTGCAGGGGCGGCATGCGCTGCGGAGCATTCCATGTCCACGAAACTGGGTGCGGGACGTCCGGATGTGGAAGACATGAAAGAAGCAGACAGCTTTATCGAAAAAGCCGCTTCAAAGTATGCTGAGACAGAAAAAGAGGGAGCTTTCCCCGAAGACTTTACACCTGTTCAGGTAGACGGCAATGACCCTCCGGGTCCTTACTACATACCCAGAGATGCTGAAGGCGGCCCTATAGATATACGTAAAGTAAAGCCTGAGACGGATGATGATAAATGTGACAAATGCGGAAAGTGCGCGGAGCTTTGTCCTCTGGGCTCCATAAGCTTTGAGGACTATAAGACAGTGGAAGGGATATGCATGAAGTGCTGCGCCTGCATCAAAAAATGTCCGAAGAACGCGAAATACTTCGATGATGAGATGCAGATATATCATATAACGGATCTTGAAAACAGGTTCGGTAAAAGGCGCGCAGAGAACGCGTGGTTCATCTGATGCGCCCTGCCCCATGATCCGAGACACTTACTCGCCTGCGCCGGTAAAGCGGCTGCAGGCGTTTATTTTTTCGGTTTTTCGTGGAAGACCATTACTTCGTAAGCGTCGTAGATCTCTTTTATCATATTGTGGATCTTCGCTCCTAGCTCCCTGCTGCCCTTATCATCGTTGAGATGCAGCATGACTTCGGTAGCATCCTCGATCTCCTTCATTTTTCCACGGATGTCGTCGCTGATGTTGAGCTGCTTCAGCCCCATCATGGTTTCCGCGGCATTCTGGGTCTCACGGATCCTGTCTGCAACAGCTTTCTTCAGCTGCTGAAAACCACTGCCTGTCTCATCTGAGTGGATCATGGCTTTAAGAGCATCCTGGATCCCGCTTACTTTTTCTTTGATTACGTTATTCATCTCTGCTGACCTCCTAAGTTCAGTCACGGGTTAACATATGACCATGCTAACACGGCTTGCCTGCTTAAACAAGACAATGTTCATAAAGGATAAGTCCAGTTTATAGTTTATCTATCTCGTCCAGCCAGATAGTGGCGTCCGCATCACTTGGCATCTTCCAGTCGCCGCGGGCTGAAAGGCTGACAGTGCCTACCTTCGGGCCGTCCGGTGAGCAGTTGCGCTTGAACTGCTGCGAGAAGAAGCGCTGGTAGAAGATCTTCAGCCATTTCTTTATAGTTTCATCCGAATAGTCTCCGTCAAAGGCATGCCTTGCCGCGTAGTACAGCTTGTATGGAGTCATACCCCAGCGAATGGTGTAATAGATGAAGAAGTCGTGCAGCTCATAGGGCCCTACATTGTCTTCTGTCTTCTGAGCTATCTGACCGGTCTCGTCCGGTGGAAGCAGCTCCGGTGAGATAGGAGTATCGAGGATCGCCTGCAGAGTGTCTGCCAGCTTCTGGTTATCGAAGCTGAAGTTCCTGTCTGCGTCTTCGCCCCGGAGTTTATGCTGTACGAACCATTCTATTATGAATCTCAGCAGGGTCTTGGGGATCCCTGCGTTGACATTGTACATGGACATGTGGTCGCCGTTGAAGGTGCACCAGCCCAGAGCCTCTTCAGAAAGGTCTCCCGTTCCTACCACCAGGCCGCCGCCTTTGTTGGCTATATCCATGAGGATCTGCGTCCTTTCTCTTGCCTGTGAGTTTTCATATGTGACATCGTGGACGTTCTCATCGTGGCCTATATCTTTGAAGTGCTGGAGCACGGAATCCTTTATGGATATCTCGCGTATGGTGGTGCCTAAAAGCTCCATGATGGTGAGAGCGTTCTGATAAGTCTTTCCGGTGGTCCCGAAGCCGGGCATGGTCACCGCGGTGACGGCCGAACGGGGCAGCCCCAACCGGTCG
>CAMCER010000034.1 GCA_945873875.1 uncultured Clostridia bacterium | reverse complement strand
GACCATGATGGCATCAGCATGTTCGGCGCTTCCTGAAGTGAGAAAGAAACTCGTTGAGCTTCAGAAGAAGATAGGCGCCAGCAAGAATGTGGTCATGGACGGCAGAGACATAGGGACCAACGTGCTCACGGAGGCTGAATTCAAATTTTTCCTCACGGCATCACCGGAAGAAAGGGCCAGAAGAAGATACGAGGAAATGAAAGCAAAGGGGCAGGATGTGAACTTTGATGAAGTCCTCTCGGATATAAACAAGAGAGACTATGACGACAGTCACCGCAAGATCGACCCGCTGAAAAAAGCTGATGATGCCATTGAACTGGACACGACGAATATGTCCATCGAGGAAGTAAAAAATTATATATTAAAGGAGATAGAAAAAAATGTCCACAGTTAGACCGTTCAGGGCGGTTAGACCTGAAAAAGAATACGCAGATAAAGTGATATCACTGCCTTATGATGTAATGAACCGTAAAGAAGCAGCTGAGATGGCTGAAGGCAATCCATACAGTTTCCTGCACATCTGCAGGGCGGAGATAGACCTTCCGCAGCAGGAAGATGCCTACGACAGAAGTGTCTATGAGAAGGCCAGAGATAATATAGCATCATACCTTGAAAAAGGCGTGTTCATGAGAGGAGAGAAGCCGGCCCTTTATATCTACCGGCAGATCATGGAAGGACGCGTGCAGACAGGGATCGTAGGCTGCGTGTCTGTTGATGAATATCAGAACAACACCATCAAGAAGCATGAGTTCACCCGTGTTGAAAAAGAGCAGGACAGGATCAATCACTTTGACGTTTGCAGCGCCAACACTGAACCGGTCTTCCTCACATACAGAGATGACAAGAGGATCGACGTTTTAGTCGAATCATGGATAAACAGCCATGATCCTGTATATGACATCACTTCATCTGACGGAATAAAGCACATCCTCTGGGTAGTGGATGATGAGGAAGTGGTAAAAGGCATATGCGGCCTTTTCGAATACATCCCTGATATGTACATAGCTGACGGACATCACAGAAGCGCATCGGCATGCAAGGTAGGTCTCAAGAGAAGAGAAGAAAACCCGGGATACTCCGGCGATGAAGAGTTCAACTTCTTCATGGCAGTCATATTCCCTGATAAGGACCTGCATGTATTCGACTATAACAGAGTAATAAAAGATCTTAACGGACTGGATAAAGAAGGATTTATCAAAGCCGTCTGTGATGCTGGATTTACAGTCGAGGAAATGGGCAGCGCGCCTTACAGACCGGAAGCAAAACATGTCTTCGGTATGTTCCTTGATGATGTGTGGTACAAGGTAACGGCAAAGGATGAGATAATCCCTGATGATGTCATTGGTTCACTTGATGTGGCAGTGCTTCAGGATAATCTTCTGGGCCCCATCCTTGGCATAGAAGATCCAAGGACAGATAAGCGTATCGACTTTGTCGGAGGGATTAGAGGACTTGAAGGTCTGGAAAAACGCTGTCACGAGGATATGAAAGTTGCTTTCGCAGTCTATCCTGTAGAGATCTCAGATCTGATGAACGTTTCTGACAACGGTCTGGTAATGCCGCCTAAATCCACCTGGTTCGAGCCGAAACTGGGAAGCGGGCTCTTTATCCATGAGATCTGATAATGCGAAGAAAAGCCTGCGTGCGCATGAGCCGCGAGGCGGTGCGAAAACGGCAGTCTGAAAAGAATATGACCGGCCTTTTTGGGGCCGGTTTTTTGTACCGCCGCAGGGCTACTTTTGCCTTGTAGGAAATATGGGAAAATGGTAGAATATATATTACCTTATTCTGTGCGAATGAAGATGCAAAAGGAGCTTTTTTCATGTGGGATAAGGAGAAAAAATGACAATTGAGAACATGCCTGTAGATGAAAGACCGAGAGAGAAACTCTTTACTGAGGGAGCATCTGCTCTCAGCAACGCAGAACTCATAGCTATCCTGCTCCATACAGGGACAAAGGAGCGGACCGCCCTTGAACTTGCCGGAGATGTACTGAACGCAGACCAGCGCGGGATAATGTTCCTTGGGGAATGTACGCCGGAGGAGCTTCAGAGGATCAAAGGCATCGGAAAGGCGAAGACCTGCCAGCTTCTGGCCGCAGTAGAGCTTGGAAAACGGGCGGCGAAGACCAGAAAGAAAAAACTGCCCAGGCTGACCAGCCCTTCTGAGATAGCTGATATTTTCATGGAGGAGATGCGCTACTATAAGCGGGAGCATTTCAATATCCTGATGGTCAACACCAAGGGTGAACTGATACAGAATGAGAGCATCGCTGTAGGCGATCTCAGTTCTGCCGTGATCCACCCCAGAGAAGTGTTCAGCAACGCTGTCAGGAGAAGTGCGGCTGCCGTGGTGCTGGTGCATAACCATCCCAGTGGCGATCCGGAGCCAAGCGCCGAGGATATAAAGACCACGGAAAGGCTCTATGAGGCAGGGAAACTGCTTGGTATAAGAGTCCTCGATCACATAATAATAGGCGACGGGGTATTCATAAGCCTTAAACGTGAAGGCCTGTTCTGATAAAAATAGATTATCAGTAAACGGAGGAAAAAAGATGGCATTCAATTTTTTTACTAAAGACATGGGTATCGATCTGGGAACAGCCAACACCCTGATATACATAAAGGACCAGGGGATAGTGCTCAACGAGCCTACTGTTATAGCTGTAGATAACAGGAACGGCAACGTGGTAGCAGTGGGAGCACCGGCAAAGGACATGATAGGCAAGTCTCCGGCTGTGCTTTCAGTGGTAAGACCTCTGAAAGACGGAGTCATTTCTGATTTCGACATGACTGCAGAGATGCTGAAACAGTTCATCAGCAGAGCTGTAAACGAGAAAAAGCTTTCTCTGAGAGTCGTAGTCGGCGTGCCCAGCGGGGTCACAGAAGTTGAAAAACGTGCAGTCGAAGAAGTAGTGCGTCAGATGGGCGCTAAAGAAGTATATATACTGGATGAACCTATGGCGGCAGCCATCGGTGCGGGACTTGACGTTGACTCATCCAGTGCAAGCATGGTGGCTGATATCGGCGGCGGCACATCAGATATCGCCATAGTAGCATTAGGGGGCATCGTGACAAGCACATCACTGAGATATGCCGGCGACAAGTTCAACGAAGCCGTGCTCCAGTACATGAGAAAGAAAGACGGGCTGATCATCGGCGAGAGAACTGCCGAGATGCTGAAGATCGAAGTGGGATGCGCCATGATCGATATGGATGAGAACGGAAATCCGATCATTGAGACCACTATGGCCAGCGGAAGAGACGCAGTCTCAGGGCTCCCCAAGACTATCGAAGTAAGCAATCAGGACATGGAGGAAGCCTTAAGCGAATCCATGGAAATGATAGTTGATGCTGTCAAAGGCACTATAGAAAAAGCACCTCCGGAAGTAGCCGCGGATATTGCCGAGCACGGCATGATCCTGTCCGGCGGAGGAGGCATGATCAAGAATCTGGATAAGCTTATCGAACAGAGGACCGGCATGGATGTCTCCATCGCTGAAAACGCTTTTGAAGCCGTTGCTCTGGGTACAGGAACCAGCCTGGGCGATGTTGAGAAGCTCAAGCTCTACGCAAAGGCTAAATACAGATAGGCGCTAAAAAGGGCGGGATGATATGAAATGGATCAGGACCCACAAAGCAGCGACAGTGATAATAGCAGTTATAATCGTTCTGCTGTTCGTTATCGCTGCTTCATTTGCGAAAGCAGGTGATTCCTCACCTGTAGGCAAAGCTATAAATACAGCCGTTTCAACAGTAACAAGGCCTCTGGATGCCGCAGCTGACGGTATCAAGAACGGATTCAGGGGCATCTTTGAATACCATGAGATCGTAAAAGAAAACGATGCGCTGAAAGACGAGATAGCACAGATCAAGAAGAAGAATTCCGAACTTGAACTGGAAAAAAACGAATATGAAGAGCTGAAAAAGCTGAGAGAGATATTCAGTCATGACAGTCTGAAAGACGTTGAGAATACTGTTTCTGCAGATGTGACTGCCATGGACAGCTCGAGCTGGATGAATATATTCACCATAAACAAAGGCAAAGAATCCGGCATAGAGAAAGGTGATCCTGTCATAAGCTGCGGAGGACTTGCCGGCAGGATAGATGAGACCGGTCACGGCTGGTCAAAGGTAAAGTCGATAATCAATGACAGCACGAAAGTCAGCTTCCGTCTCTCCAGAAAACCCGAACTCATGGGGATAGTGGAAGGTGACGGCGACAGCGGTCTTGAAGGATACATGTTTGATGTGAAAGCTGATGTGAAGAAGGGCGATGTCATAATAACATCTGGCATAGGCGATTATCCGGGAGGACTTGAGATAGGAAAAGTCAGCTCAGTGGATTTCAACACCAATACCCAGAACAGGGATATAACAGTGGAGCCGTCATCTGACTTCAGATCAGCGTCTATAGTGGTGGTGATACTATGAGTATAAGAAACACTGCCATAGGTTTTTTCATAGCGCTGATACTGCAGATCACTTTTACGGACGTGATCGCTGTAATGGGCACGGGACCGGATCTGATACTGATACTGACTATCGTGCTTTGTTACATGTATGAAGACAGTTATCCTGCACTGGCATGCGCGACTGTCGCTGCACTTATGCACGATCTGCTGCTTTCGCCGTATACAGGCATATACGCTTTGTCAGTTCTGCTGACAGGGATACTTGTCCGGCTTTCGAGCAGGATATTCAACAGGGATAACCCGCTGCCCCTTACAGGTGTACTTGCGGCAGGGACCTTCATATGCGGTCTTATCCAGTGGATCATTTATGTCATGGGTCCGGAAAAAGGATCCATACTGGTCATGCTCCGCACTCAGCCCGTGGAGATCATTTATGACCTTGTCCTTGGGATACTGCTGTTTTACGCTATCAGAAAAGTCAGAGGCAGGGAGAAGAAAAGCAGGTACTATCAATGAAACAGGCCGAAGAAACCAGATATACACCTTTACTGATATTTATCGGCATCCTGATGTTCATACTGATCATCAGGCTTTTTGTGCTTACTGTAGTGCAGGAGGATAAATGGTCTGAAGCTGCTGAAAACAACAGCACTAAAGAGATATACACCGCTGCTCCCAGAGGTGAGATCCTTGACAGGAACGGCAAGGTGCTTGCCGGAAACAAGCATACTTTCTCAGTAAAGATGAGCAAAGGAAAGGCTGATCCTGAAGAGATAAATGAGGAAATAGTAAGACTTCTTAAGATATTCAAAAAGAACGGGGACCGTTATTATGACGACCTTCCCATAAAGATATCCTCATCCGGAAAATACTATTACACATACGACAGGGATAAACGGAAGTGGCAGAAGGAAGAGAACATTCCTGCCGGATATACTGCGAGACAGGCATTTGACCATCTGCGCAGCACCTATGATATCGGAAATGATCTGACGGACACAGAGGCTCAGAAGGAGCTTCAGAATAAATACAACAAATACCCGGAGATATCTGTGGTAAGGATGGAGTACACCGCTGACGTGGAAAAAGACGCATTCCTTGGCCGATATGATCTTGAGTCAGATATCACTGCAGAAAAGGCTTTTAAGGCGATAAGAAAGAAGATGCAGATAGACAGCTCACTTTCTGCCGGCCAGGCGCGGGATATCATGGTGATCAGGAACGAGCTGGAAAGCATGGGATATATGACTTACATGCCTGTTACAGTGGCGCAGAACGTTTCCAGGATGACCATAGTCCAGATAGAAGAGGAGAGCGAGGATTTCGATAACGTGGAAGTTTCCACAGAGACCAGAAGGTACTATCCGGGCGGAAAGACCGCGGCTCACATCCTTGGCTACATGGGCGCCATTTCTGAAAGCGAGAAAGAAAAATACATAAAAAAAGGCTATCAGAGCACTGACCTGATAGGCAAAAACGGCGTGGAAGCATCCTGCGAGGATGTCCTCCACGGAAAAGACGGCGTTGAAAAGGTACAGGTGGATTCCAGAGGCAATGTGACAGATGTCATAAGCAGTGAGGATCCTGAAAAAGGTAAGGACGTATACCTTACTGTGGATCTCGACCTTCAGAAAAGCCTGGAAAAAGCTCTGAAACAGGGCATCAGGTGCACCCGAAAAGGCGGCACTTTCAAAAGCAGCTATGGTGATTTTCCGTATTCCAGACGTTATTCCCACTGCAGGTCAGGGGCTGCCGTGGCCATAGACGTGAAGACAGGCGGGGTCCTGGCAATGGCCAGCTATCCCAGCTATGATCCCAACAGATTCGCCACAGGGATATCTGCCAGCGACTGGGAAGATGTGCAGAGCGAGAATCCCAACGACCCGCTTGCTCCGGCTCCTTTGTATAACATAGCATCCATGAGTGCGGTGCAGCCGGGATCAACGTTCAAGCCAGTGACAGCAACGGCTGCTTTGTACTGCGGTCTTGATCCTGAAAGACATCTTACTGACGCAGGAGCCATAAAACTGGGCGACATGAGTTTCGGCTGCTGGCTCTTCAACGACAGCGGCAGCGGTCATGCGACACACGGATCCATAGATCTCCCTACCGCCATCGAGGTCTCATGCAACTATTACTTTGCTGATGTGGGGACCGGAAAAGACTGGGCTACCGGAGCAAGTCTGGGATATAACAGGAAGATGAATGTGGACACCATCATGAAGTTCGCGCGTCAGTACGGTCTCGGCAGCAAGACGGGGATAGAGATACCTGAGGCTATCGCAAGGATACCGTCTGCTGAGAACAAGATGAACACCACCAGGGCCCAGCTGGAAAATGACCTTCTGGCTAACGCAGAGGACTATTTCACGGAGAAGGTGACAGAGGACAGAAAACAGCTTGATTCTGAGATAGAAGAGATATCCGGATGGATCGAAGAAGATCCTTCAAGGGATGAGCTTATAGAAAGGATCGGGAAACTCCACGTTAAAAAGAAGAAGGTGGAGAAGCTGGCCGACCTTTGCAAATACACATATTTCGTCGAGGCCAAATTCGGTACAGGCGACATGTTCAACATATCCATAGGCCAGGGGTCCAACGCCTATACTCCGCTTCAGATGGCCAATTATCTGGCGACTATAGGAAACGGCGGAAGACATAACAGGGTCAGCGTGATAGGAAAAGTCGAGGGCAAAGGGAAGCCTGCGAAAAAGAAGACCACCAGAGTCAACATATCGAAAAAGGGACT
>CAMCER010000033.1 GCA_945873875.1 uncultured Clostridia bacterium | reverse complement strand
CTGATACTCACAATCATCACAGTGATCATGAGCATATATATGATCATCGTCTTCAGAAGAAGAAAGGATGAAGAGGAGCAGGCAGAAATACGCGGCGAAGACGGAAACGGCAGTGAAGGTGCTGCGGCAGCCATGGCAGAAGATGAAGCGGCCGGCGATGAAGATGATGACAGACAGCGCCGCAGAAGATTCAGATTCTTCAGCATCATACCTGCAGTATGCGCAGTGATCGCATTCATCCTTACTGAGGACATGACGAAAGTGATGCAGCTCAATGACAGATGGACACCGCTGATGGCAGTGATCACAGTCATCCAGATAGCAGTCTTCCTGTTCGTCCAGGGCAGAAGCGATGACGATAAGAAAGATCAGGAGCAGCATGAGGCGCAGAAGGCTTAAAAAAGGTAAAAGCTGCAGACATGTTTTCTGACACATACTGAAGAAAAGATGACCCGGAGGGAGCCAGACAGGCTCCCTCTTTCATATTATGTTAAAGTTGAAAGAATACACGAAATAATGGTAGAATAATATGAGGTTTTATTGTCTGCACAGGGCAGTAAAACCATGAAAAAAGAAGCCAGATGAGCGGAGAAAATATATGCGGAAAATCGTAAGTATATCTCTGCTGCTTTTTGTGTTGATAGGCGCTGTGTTTTTAGCAGGGTGCGGAGGATCAGGAGGCTCCGGCGGGTCGGGAGGATCAGGTGATTCCGGAGGCGGAAACGGCTCAGGAAAGCACTATAAGGCCCCGGCCTTCAAGGATTCTGCATTCCACGAAAACAAGGCGCAGGGACAGGGCGGAGTGCTTCTGGATCTGTCACAGGCATCAAAGGGATATGTGGCTCTGTCAGTAGAATCTGACTCCCGGATCAAATTCCAGATCTGCAAGGGAAAGGACACATACACCTACGATGTCAGCTCAGACGGGACGCCTTCCATTCTGCCGCTGCAGCTGGGAAACGGGACATATACCTTCAAGGTCATGAAGAACATCAGCGGGAGCAAGTACACTCAGGAGTATACTGCTTCAGAGGATGTGAAAGTGAAGAACAAATTCATGCCCTTCCTGAGGCCCAGCGACTATTCAGACTACAGCGGGAAATCTGAATGCGTACAGAAAGCAAAAGAGATAGCAGACAAATCAGAGACCAGCATGGATGTAGTCTCGGGAATATTCGACTACATCTGTGACAACGTCACATACGACAAAGAAAAAGCAGAAACGGTCCACTCCGGGTACCTTCCGGATCCTGACGAGACTCTGAGCACCGGCAAGGGGATATGTTTCGACTATGCCTCGCTGGCGGCGGCCATGCTAAGGAGCCAGGGGATACCGACAAAGATCGTTTTCGGATACGTTTCCCCGGACGGTCTGTATCACGCGTGGAACATGTTCTACACTAAAGAGACCGGATGGGTGACAGTTGACTACGAAGTAGAAGAAAACAGCTGGAACAGGATCGACACCACATTCTCATCCAACGGGACAGACGATGAGTTTATCGGTGACGGAAGCAATTACACAGATGTATATTTCTATTGATTGGAGAGAGCAATGAGCGGAAAAAAGAAACTGGACAATATGGGCGTCAGCGCGTTCTGTGAGAGCATGGGAATGATGGCCCGTGCCGGCATACAGACAGACGAAGCCATATCCCTCTTAAGTTCAGGCGCGCATACAGAAGGCGTCCTGGGGGCAGCCCTTTCTGAGATGAATCAGAAGGTCGAAGCAGGCAGCACTCTGGCAGAGGCTATGAAGGAATCGGAGATATTCCCTGAATACGCTGTTCAGATGGTGGATGCGGGAGAAAGATCCGGAAGACTGGAAGACATACTGTTCAGGCTGTCGGAATACTATGCGGAGCAGAAGACCATAGCAGAAAAACTCAGGTCGGCCATCACGTATCCTGCAGCAATGCTGCTGATGATAATAGCTGTGCTTATCATAATGCTGACCATGGTTCTTCCTGCATTCTCAGATGTATATGAAAACCTGACAGGAAGTCTGGCATCATCCACATACAGCTACATCAGATGGGCCTACGGATTTTCATGGGTAGCACTGGTGATCATGGTGGTGCTTGCAGTCATGCTCCTTCTCGGGAACCTGCTGTGGAAAAGCGGAAAGAAACACGTTGTGGAAAAGGCGATCAGGAAGGTGCCCATCTGCGCGGACATCCTGGACAGCATGGGACTTTTCAGATTCACATCAGCCCTTGAGACATACCTTGCCAGCGGCGAGATGCAGGATGAGGCAGTGGCAAACAGCCTGCCTATGACTGACTGCGAAGCAGTGGAAGAAAAGATAAAAAAGAGCATGCAGCACATGCAGGAAGGACACAGCTTCGCCCAGGCATCATATAACGAGGAGCTGTTCGAGCCGGTATACGGAAGGATGCTTCTGGCAGGCGAGCGGAGCGGCGACATGGAGTCAGTGCTCAGAAGACTCACAGGACTTCTCAGTGAGAACTGCACCAGCAGAGTCGGAAAACTGGTGGATACTGTGGATCCGCTGCTTTCAGGAATACTGATAGTGACAGTGGGACTGTCGCTTCTCAGCGTCATGATACCGCTCATCGGCATAATGAATTCTATCGGATAAGTCTGCGGGCTTGATAATAAAGGTGACATTTATGATGTACTCCGACAAAAGAAAAAGCAGAGCGCCCATTATCGTTTGTCTTATCATAGTCGCGGTGATAGTGGTGCTGGCAGCTTTATGGGCTTTCAAAGTCCCGACAAAAGACATAAGAGATGATACTGCAGAAGCAGTGAAGAGCGCTGTGGAAAGAAGCGCCCTGCAGTGTTATGTAGTTGAAGGTGTATATCCGCCCGACGTAAAGTATCTTCAGGATAACTACGGTCTGCAGGTGAACACACGTGATTTCTATATCACATATAACGCGTTTTCAGAAAACCTGCCGCCTGAAGTGACGGTCTCGGAGCATAAGAGATAACAGGAGGTGCTCATTTGAAAAACGGAAGATCATCGACCGGATTTTATACAATGGGAATACTGGCACTTTTCATGGCGGGCTTCCTCCTCATAGTCATCTTCGGCGCCAACATCTACAAAGGCACTGTGGAGACTCAGGAGTCCAACAACAATACCAGAGCCATACTTTCCAGCATATCCTCCCTGTCAAAGAGCCAGGACCCGGGCCGCATCAGCATCGTAAAAGATGATGAGGCCGGAGCTGTACTGGTAGTTGAAGACGGGGATACCGGCTATGCCCAGAAAGTATACAGGTATAAAGGGGATCTGGTGCAGGAATACAGCAGGACAGAAGGAGATCTGTCTCCTGAAGGCGCCCAGGTCATAGGAAAGACGAAGACTTTCACTGTGGAAAAGAAGGGCCGCAGCATGATCGCAGTCGATACTGACGCGGGTCAGGTGCTGCTGCACACAGGGAAGGAGGCTGGAAAGTGATGAAAGAAAGAGGACACAACACAGCCTTCTATATCGAGACGCTTGTCATGATCCTGGTTTTCGTAGTGATAATACTGGTGCTGACCAAGGTCTTCGCCATAGCGAAAACTGACAGCACTGAAGCACAGAGGCTGACTGATTCTGTCAGCATCGCCCAGAACGCGGCGGAAGTCGTCCAGGCTTCGGAAAGCAGGGATGAGCTTCTCTCGCTCCTTGACGAAAACGGCAGCGCGACCCTCGAGAAGGGGAAAGTGACAGCCCTTTACGATAAAGAAAAGAAGCCGGATAAAAACGGTGTATATAAAGTGACAGTGACATGGGATCCGGAAAAGACGAAGACCGGAAGGCTGGTATCGAGCCGCATCAGCGTATATTACAAAAATGCGGAAAAGCCGGCATATACCATGGATACTAAAGTATATGTGAAAGGGGGCAGACCATGAACAGCAAACCTGTAAGACTCGGCCCTCTGGCACTGCTGATGACAGTCATAAGCATCTGTCTGACCATACTCTCCATACTGACTCTTACTACGGCGGGAGCCGATCTGAGGCTGGCTGAAAAGTACGCGGACTCTGCCTCGGTCAAGTATGAGCTGGAAGCAGAAGGCCAGACATTCTTAAAAGACGCAGATAATGCCATTTCCGAAGGCAGAGATCCTGCAGCGCTTAAAGGCGTGAAAAGCAGCGGCGGCACGTATACGAAAGAGATAAAAAAGGACGGATATATCCTTACAGTTTCATTCACTTCCTCAGGAGGATCTTATGAGGTCACAGGCTGGAAGCTGACCAAGGAGTGGGATGAGAACACAGACATAAATGTCTGGAGCGGTAACTGAAAGCGGAGGATCATATGAATATTCTTGAGATTCTGAAAAAAGCAATGGATGAAGGCACTTCCGATATCTTTATGATACCGGGGCTGCAGATCACTTTCAAATGTCACGGCGAGCAGAAGCGTCAGGAAGGCGACAAGCTGGCTGTAGAAGCGATCAACGATCTTGTTGAGCAGATATATGAGGTCAGCGGAAGGCAGAGAGATAACCTTGAAAAAGGCATAGACGATGACTTCTCCTTCTCGGTGAGAGATCTGGGAAGATTCAGGGTCAACGTGTTCAGACAGAGAGGCTCTCTGGCGGCAGTCATCAGAGTCATCCGTTTCGGGCTGCCTGATCCTGAGAAGATGGGAATACCTGAAAGCGTTTTGTCCCTCGCCGCGAACAAGAAAGGCCTGGTGCTCATAACCGGCGCCGCCGGAACAGGAAAGAGCACAACTCTGGCCTGTATGATAGACAGGATAAACAACACCAGGGACGGCCATATAATCACTATGGAAGACCCTATCGAGTTCATCCACAGGCATAACAGATCCATAGTCACACAGAGGGAGATCTCAATAGATACGCCCAGCTATCTGGATTCACTGCGCTCAGCTCTGAGAGAGAGTCCCGACGTTATCCTGCTGGGAGAGATGAGAGACTACGATACTATCTCAGCTGCCATAACAGCTGCGGAGACCGGAGTGCTGCTTCTGAGCACCCTGCACACCAACAGCGCCGCCAACACCATAAACCGTATAATCGACGTGTTCCCGGCCAATCAGCAGCAGCAGGTGAAGATCCAGCTGGCGCAGATCCTTCAGGGAGTAGTCTGCCAGCAGCTGGTGCCGAAGGAAGGCGGCGGTCTGGTGCCGGTATTCGAGATAATGAAATCAACGCCTGCCATACAGAACATGATAAGAGAGGGCAAGCTCCATCAGCTGGATTCAGCCATGCAGGCTGCCTCCAGTGAGGGCATGTGCACCATGGACGGAAGCCTTCTGGAGCTGTATAAGCAGGGCATCATAAGCAAAGAGACGGCGCTGGTATCATGTGTCCACTACGAGAACATGGTCAAGCGTCTGGGATAAAAGACAAAGGAGAAGACAGATATGACCGAAAACTCCATGCGGCGGCCGATCACGATGAAAATAACAGGGACCATATTTGACTCGGGCAGAGGCGAAGAGAACCTTCAGCTGATCACAGAGGGAGATCTGTACAGAAAGGGAGACAGCCTTTATCTCATCTATGATGAAGGAGAGATGGAAGGATTCCCCGGATGCAAGATCCGGCTGAAAGTCAAAGACGATGTAGTGAAGATGAAGAGGTTCGGTGAGAGCATAGGCGTGGACACGGAGATAAGCTTTGAAAAGGGGAAGCGATTCACAGGTTTTTACGATACGCCTATGGGCCCCATAGAGATGGAAGTGCTGACCAACGACATAAAAAACGATTTGGCCTTCGATGCGCCGGGCACACTGAACATTGATTATGTCATAAGCCTGAAGGGGCTGTTCACAGAGGCAAGGAACAGGCTGGATATACAGGTGATGTAAAAAAGCCGCCGGTTTTGTCACAGGCGGAGGCTTTATTCAGGAGGAGAAAATGAGTAAGAAAACAGCGAAATTCGTAGCGATCCTTATCTGCATAGCCATGGTGGCCACGGCAGTGGCAGGCGCAGTAGCATTCATGTAGATCATAATATTTTGCACATAGATTTATTGGGAGGGAAAAATGAAAAAGATCGGTTTTGATGCAGAAAAGTACATTGAGGAGCAGTCCAGGTATATCCGCAAAAGGATAAACAGCGGAAACAGCGAACGGCTGTATCTTGAGTTCGGAGGAAAGCTGGTGCAGGACAAACACGCAATGCGCGTTCTGCCGGGCTTCGACGAGAATGCCAAGATAAAGCTTTTGCAGAGGCTGAAGGATCACGCGGAGATCATAATGTGCATCTATGCCGGCGATATCACTACCAGCAAGACCAGACAGGACTTCGGTATCACATATGACCTGGAAGTACTGAGGCTCCTGGATATCTTCAGGAGGTACGACCTTGAGATAAACAGCGTGGTAGTCACCAGATATCAGGATGAGCCTGCAGTGAACATGTTCATCAACAAGCTGGAACGCCGGGGCATCAGGACCTACAAGCATACATTCACCAAGGGATATCCTACAGACGTGGACACTATCGTAAGTGAAGAAGGATACGGAGCCAATCCGTATATCGAAGTTTCAAAACCGCTGGTGGTAGTCACCGGTCCGGGAGGCGGAAGCGGAAAACTGGCCACCTGCCTTTCACAGCTTTACCACGATAACAAGAGAGGCGTCAAAGTAAGATATGCTAAATTCGAGACATTCCCGATCTGGAATCTGCCGCTGAAGCATCCTGTCAACGTGGCATATGAAGCGGCTACTGCTGATCTGAAGGATGTCAATATGATCGACTCATTCCACCTGGAAGCATACGGAGTCCAGGCCGTGAACTACAACAGAGACCTTGAAGTGTTCCCGGTAGTGAAGAGGATCATCGAAAAGATCACAGGCAAAGAGTCTGAATACAAGAGCCCGACAGACATGGGCGTCAACAGAGCGGGATTTTCCATAATCGATGATGAGGTGGTAAAGGAAGCATCTTATCAGGAGATCATCAGAAGATACCTCATCGCTTTAGTAGACTATAAAAAAGGAAAGATAAGCGAAGCCAGCCTGGAGCGTTCAAAACTCCTTATGGATGAATGCGATCTGAAAGTTGAGGACAGGGCGGTAGTTGAGCCTGCCAGAGAGTACGCTGAAGAAAAGCGGGTAAGCGACGGTTCTCACTATGAGAACGTAGTCGTAATGGCCATGGAGCTTCCTGACGGACAGATCGTTACAGGCAGAAGTTCAAGAAGGATGGTGGCTGCCGCTGCCAATATCCTCAATGCGGTGAAAGTCATGTCAGGCATCAACGATGCCATCGACCTGATCTCACCTCAGGTCCTCACTGATATACAGAACCTGAAAGTGGATATACTGCAGAACGA
>CAMCER010000032.1 GCA_945873875.1 uncultured Clostridia bacterium | reverse complement strand
AGAGAAAGAGAATCCAAGAACCCTGAGATACCTACAGGTGATATCGAGGTGTACGCCGATGATCTGACCATCTACTCTAAAGCAGAAACACCGCCTATCTATATAAAGGATGACGATAATGTAGACGATAACCTGCGTCTCAAATACAGATATCTTGATCTGAGAAAGACTTCCATGCAGAAGAACCTGACTCTCAGACACAGGGTAGCCAAGACAGCCAGAGACTATTTCGACGAGCAGGGCTTCACTGAAGTGGAGACTCCGATGCTGATCAAATCAACACCGGAAGGCGCACGCGACTATCTGGTGCCAAGCCGTGTCGAACCTGGTTCATTCTACGCGCTGCCTCAGTCGCCGCAGATGTTCAAGCAGCTGCTTATGGTCGGCGGCACAGACAGGTATATGCAGATAGTAAAATGCTTCAGAGACGAGGACCTGAGAGCTGACAGACAGCCTGAGTTCACACAGATCGACCTTGAGATGTCATTCGTCGATGTAGACGATGTGATCAGTGTGCAGGAAGGATTCATCAAAAGGCTTTTCAAAGAGATAAAGGGCATCGATGTGAAGACTCCTTTCCCGAGACTCACTTACCAGGAGGCTATGGAAAGATACGGCAGCGACAAGCCTGATACCAGATTCGGATTTGAGCTGAAGAGCATAAAGGATAAAGTCGAAAACAGCGGATTCAGAGTATTCGATGATGCTGCTGCATCCGGCGGAGACATCAGAGGCATCTGCATCACCGGCGGTGCAGAAATGTATACCAGAAAGAAAATAGACAAGCTGACAGAAAAGGCTAAAAGCTATGGAGCAAAAGGTCTGGTATGGATCAAGACTGGAAAAGAGATAACTTCATCAGTCAATAAATTCTTCTCGCCAGAGCAGCTTGCTGATATCGCTTCAGTTTTCGATGCAGGTGAAGGAGACCTGATCCTCATAGCGGCAGACAGACCTAAGGTCGTAT
This sequence comes from uncultured Clostridia bacterium, assembly GCA_945873875.1. The sequence continues at coordinate 6,414 of CAMCER010000032.1, read as the reverse complement.
TCGATACTCTCGGTTTTCTGAGAAGACATATAGCAGGTGAGCTGGGACTGCTTGACAATGACAGGTTCGAGCTCCTGTGGGTCGTTGATTTCCCGCTGTTTGAGAAAGACGAGGAGACAGGAGACCTTAAAGCCATGCATCATCCTTTCACTTCTCCGAAAGAAGAGGACATCGATATGCTGGATACTGAGCCTGAAAAGGCAAGAGCCAACGCATACGACATCGTTCTCAACGGAGTTGAACTGGGCGGCGGAAGCATAAGGATCCACGACAGACAGCTGCAGGAAAAGATGTTTTCAGTCATCGGCCTTACAGACGATGAGATACAGGAAAAATTCGGATTCCTGGCAGAGGCCTTCAAATACGGGGCACCTCCCCACGGCGGACTGGCTTACGGACTGGACAGACTGGTAATGCTCCTTGCAGGACTGGACAGCATCAGGGAAGTCATCGCTTTCCCCAAGAATCAGGCCGCACAGTGCATGGTCAGCAGTGCGCCGTCTGCTGTGGCCGAGGAGCAGCTTGATGAACTCGGTCTTGCTCTGAAGGGAGAAAAGAAATGAGATTCAATATGACGACAGTGATGCTGATCTTATGGCTTTTGTCTGTGATCGGTCTCATCGTTGGCATAAGAAAGCATAAAAAATGGCTCTGGATCGTGAGTCTCGCTGTGTTTTGCTTAAACACTGCAGGCACGGTCTGGGCATGGTTCGACCTTTACGGCTGAGCGATTAGCGAAAGGACTTGCTGGATATGAAAAAGATAGGCGTTTATGGAGGGACATTCGATCCCATCCATAACGGACATTTATCTCTTGCGGCAGATGCTGTTGATATGGCAGGGCTTGACGACATGATATTCATGCCGGTATACATCCAGCCGTTCAAGCAGGATAAAAAACTGACAGACGGAAACGACAGACTTGCCATGCTCCGTCTGGCGATAGAGGAACATCCGGCATTTGCAGTCTCAAATTATGAGATGAGGACAGAAGGAGTGTCGTACACTTACAAGACGCTCCGCGTCATAAAGGATGCCTATGATAAAGATGATAAGCTCTATTTCATCTGCGGCACTGACTCATTCATAAAAATAGAGACATGGAAGAACGCAGAAGAACTCCTTGACAGGTATTCCTACATAGTCGGGACCCGTCCCGGATACAGGGAGGATGAACTGAAGGAGACTATAGAAAGGATCAGGGCCGCTCACGGAACTGAGATACTGGATATAAAGAACAGAAAAGTCGATGTTTCGTCCACTATGATCAGGGAAAAGGTGAAAAACGGCGAGCCCATAACAGGGCTTGTGCCTGAGACAGTAGAAAGGTATATCCGCATTTATGGACTTTACAGATGATCTTCTGAAAGATCTGAAAAAGACAAGACTTGAACATACCATGAACGTCCGGGATATGGCAGTTGAACTTGCAGATATATACGGAGCCGACAGAGAAAAAGCATCCAGGGCGGCTTTGTACCATGATATCTGCAAGGGCAGAGCATTTACCGATGATGTCATGAACGGTCTTGTAAGAAAATACGGACTGGACGAAAAGTATCTGAACAACACGGCACTTTCCCACAGCAAAGTCGCTGCGTGCCTCCTGAAAGACCGGTACGGTGTCAGCGATGAGGAGATACTCGATGCTGTGAGGAACCATACCACAGGAAGAGCGGGCATGTCGCTTCTTGAGAAGATAATCTTCATAGCCGATGCGGCTGAGAAGGGAAGAGACTATCCCGGAGTGGAAAAGGTAAGGGAGCTTGCCTATAAAGATATAGATAAAGCGTGTCTTGCGGCACTTGAAAATACAATTGGATTTATAAGATCTTCAGGAGGGGTGCTGGATGAGGATTCACTTCACACACGGGATTATTTTCTGAAGATGGAAAAGGAGAGAGAAAAGAATGGATAGCAGAGAAATGGCTCTGTATGCAGCAGAAACACTGGACGACAAGAAAGCCTTCGACATCACTCTCATCAACATAGGTGAGAAAGCGGCATTTGCTGACTATTTTGTCATTGCCACAGGCGGGAATGTGAGACAGATAGAGACACTGGTAGATGAGGTCCACGACAGATTCGATGAGGCCGACATACCCGTGAAACACGTCGAGGGTAAGAAATCATCGGGATGGATACTGATGGATTACGGTGATGTAGTGATCAATATCATGAGTGAAGATATGAGAAACAGATACAATCTGGAGAAACTCTGGGCAGATTGTGAAACGGAATATTATGAAAGGAATGGTTACGAAAAATGAAGGAGAAGTATGATTTTACTCAGATCGAGGCTAAGTGGCAGAAGAAATGGGCTGATACTGACGCATTCAGGACTGTAGAAGACCCGGATAAGGAAAAATACTACGTTCTTGAAATGTTCCCGTATCCTTCAGGCAAACTGCACATGGGTCATGTGAGGAATTATTCGATCGGTGATGTGGTTGCCAGATTCAAGAAGATGAACGGGTTCAACGTACTTCATCCTATGGGCTGGGATTCCTTCGGACTTCCTGCTGAGAACGCAGCCATTAAAAACGGTGTTGAACCGAAGAAATGGACTCTGGATAACATAGACGAGATGAGAAGACAGCTGAAAGAGATGGGTCTCTCATACGACTGGGACAGAGAAGTAGCCACATGCAAACCGGATTATTACAAGTGGATGCAGTGGATATTCATCCAGTTCTATAAAAAGGGACTGGCATATAAAAAGGAGAATCCTGTAAACTGGTGCCCAAGCTGTCAGACTGTGCTTGCAAATGAGCAGGTAGTAGACGGCTGCTGTGAAAGGTGCGGAACAGAAGTCGGCAAGAAGAACCTTTCACAGTGGTATTTCAAGATCACTGACTATGCTGAGAGACTTCTGGATAATCTGGAAAAACTCAAAGGCTGGCCTTCAAAAGTCAAGATCATGCAGAAAAACTGGATCGGCAAGAGCACCGGTGCAGAAGTAATCTTCAAGATCGACGGCTTTGACAAGGACCTTGAGATATTCACCACCAGGCCTGATACTCTCTTCGGAGTAACATACATGGTGCTCGCTCCTGAGCATCCTTACGTTGAAGAACTGACTAAAGGCACTGAATATGAGGCGCCTGTAAAGGCATATCTTGATGAAGTGCAGCATAAGAGCGACATCGAGCGCAGTTCAACGACAAACGAAAAGACCGGTGTGTTCATCGGACAGTATGCTATAAACCCGGTAAACGGGGACAAAGTGCCTGTATATATTTCTGACTACGTAATGATGGACTACGGTACAGGAGCTATCATGGCAGTTCCTGCTCATGACCAGAGAGACTTTGATTTTGCTGTAAAATTCGACATCGACATCATTCCTGTAGTAGACCCTGCAGATCCTGAGATAGACATACATGACCTGAAGGAAGCCTTCGTGGCTGAAGGTACCATGATAAACTCAGGTGAGTTCGACGGCATGAACAACAGGGAAGCCATAAAGAAGATGTTCAGCTGGCTGGAGGAAAAAGGCATAGGTAAAAAGACCATCAACTATAAACTGAGAGACTGGCTCATCTCCAGACAGAGATACTGGGGCACACCTATACCGATGATCCACTGCGACAGCTGCGGCTGGGTTCCTGAAAAAGAAGAGAACCTTCCTGTTCTGCTTCCGGAAGACGTTGAGTTCACAGGCAAAGGAGAATCCCCGCTGACCACCAGCAAGACCTTCGTGGACACAGTTTGTCCTGTATGCGGAAAACCGGCTAAGAGAGAGATCGACACCATGGATACGTTCCTGGATTCCTCATGGTATTTCTTAAGATACTGCGACGCGAATAACGATGAGCAGGTATTCAATCCTGAAAAAGTGAAATACTGGATGAATGTGGACCAGTACATCGGAGGAGTTGAACACGCTATCCTGCATCTCATGTACGCAAGGTTCTTCCAGATGGCTCTTCATGATCTGGGTTTAGTGGAAGACGACGAACCTTTTGAAAACCTGCTGACTCAGGGAATGGTCATCAAAGACGGCAAGAAGATGTCAAAATCCATCGGCAATGTAGTAAGTCCTGCTGAGATCATAGACAAATACGGTGCGGATACTGCAAGACTCTTCATACTTTTCGCAGCTCCGCCGGAAAGAGAACTGGACTGGTCAGATGACGGTGTTGAAGGAAGCTTCAGGTTCCTGAACAGAGTCTACAGGATGGTATATAACTTCACACAGGAACATCCTGACATCCCGGATGCTTATGAAGTGAAGTCAAAAGCAGATAAAGAGCTGGCATTCGTGCTCAACAAGACTATAAAGAAGGTATCTGAAGATATCGGAGGACGTTTCAGCTTCAATACAGCTATCAGCTCTATAATGGAACTGATAAATCAGATGAACAAATACCTGAAGGAAAAAGAAATGTCTCCTTCACTTCTTGGTCATACGCTCAGGAAACTGGTGCTGATACTTTCACCGTTCACACCTCATATCTGCGAAGAGATGTGGGAAGCTCTGGGCGGCGAAAAGAGCGTTTACGAGGAAAGCTGGCCTGAGACAGACGAAGACGCGCTGGTACAGGATACAGTTGAAGTAGTGCTGCAGATCAACGGAAAAGTCAAAGACAAGATCGATGTTGCAGCTGATATAAATAAAGAGGAATTTGAAAAACTGGCTCTTGAGAACGAAAAGATAAAAGAGCTGACAGAAGGGAAAAACATAGTCAAAGTAATAGCAATACCCGGAAAGCTGGTGAATATAGTAGTAAAATAGTTTTTCTTGTTCCTCCGGGAAAAGGAGAATAGAGAATATATGAAAACACAAAAGAATAACAGGAAAGCTGAGAAGGATCAGATAAAGATCATTCCGCTGGGAGGGCTGCATGAGATCGGTAAAAACATGACAGTCCTCGAGTACAGAAATGAGATACTGATAATCGACTGCGGACTCAGTTTTCCTAATGACGAGATGTACGGTATCGACATGGTCATTCCGGATTTCACTTACCTGATAAAGAACGCCCATAAGGTAAAGGGAATGATCATAACCCACGGTCACGAGGACCATATCGGAGCGGTACCTTATCTTCTGCAGAGGATAAACGTCCCCATCTACGGGACCAGACTCCCGCTGGGGCTTATCCAGAACAAGCTGGATGAGCACGGTCTGAGAGGACGTCTGAACACTATCAGGGCAGGAGATAAGATAAGGATAGGATCCTTCACAGTGGAGACCATCAGAGTCACACATTCCATCGCCGATTCCATCTGTCTTTCTATAACCACACCGGCAGGGGTCATATTTCATACGGGAGATTTTAAGATCGACTATACTCCTGTGGACGGAGAACCTATTGATTTCGGCAGACTGGCGGAGATAGGAAGGAAAGGCGTCCTGCTTATGATGTGCGACAGCACCAACGCCGGACGGCCGGGCTACACCGCGTCAGAGAAAAACGTGGGAGAAGCTCTGGAAAACATTTTCCGGGGTTCAAAAGCAAGGATAATAGTTGCCACATTCTCTTCGAATGTGCACAGGATCCAGAAAATAATATACAATGCAGTGATGTTCCACAGGAAAGTGGCTGTTTCAGGCAGAAGTATGCTGAAAGTCATAGGACTGGCCATAGAACTGGGATATCTGAAGATACCAAAGGGAGTTCTTATAGACATAAATCAGGCAAAGAACGTGCCTGACAGAGAACTTGTGGTCATCACTACCGGAAGTCAGGGAGAGCCCATGTCTGCTCTGGCCAGAATGGCCAATTCCGAACACAAAGCGATACAGATAAAGAAAGGCGACATGGTGGTCCTTTCTTCGACACCTGTGCCGGGAAACGAGAAGACCGTCTCCAACGTAGTGAACAGACTTTTCGAAAAAGGCGCGGTAGTCATCTATTCAGACATCACTGATATACACGTTTCAGGACATGCCTGCAGGGAAGAACTGAAACTGATGCATACGCTGATAAATCCCAGATACTTCATGCCTGTGCACGGTGAATACCGTCATCTGAAGCATCACGCGGATCTGGCAATGGATCTGGGAAGAAAAAAAGAGGACATATTCATCCTTGCAAACGGAGATTCGCTGACACTGGGCAGGAAATATGCAGAGAAAACAGAAAATGATGTTCCTGCAGGCGACGTGATGGTAGACGGCCTCGGGGTAGGCGACGTAGGCAATATCGTACTGAGAGACAGGAAACTGCTGTCAGAATCAGGGCTTATCATCGTAGTCGCATCCATCGATCAGGTGACCAGGCAGGTGGTATCTGGACCGGATATAATATCCAGAGGTTTCGTTTATGTTCGTGAAAATGAAGATCTTATCGAGCAGGCAAACAACCTTGCGGCGAAGATCCTTCATGAGACTGAAGGAAGCGGAAAGGACTGGAACGCCATGAAAACAGCGGTAAGAGACGGACTCAGAAGGTTCATATATGACAA
>CAMCER010000031.1 GCA_945873875.1 uncultured Clostridia bacterium | reverse complement strand
CAGGTGCCTTTGATGCAGCGATCTTGATAACTTCGCCCGGTTTTCTCGGGTTTCTGCCCTGTCTTGCTTTTCTCTTGCGAACTTCGAAAGTACCGAATCCGATGAGCTGTACTTTATCGCCCTTCTTCAGTGCTTCTTCAACGCTTGATACGAATGCGTTAACAGCTGCTTCAGCGTCCTTTTTTGTGAATTCTGATTTCTCTGCTACTGCAGCGATCAATTCTGCTTTATTCATTACCGTTCCTCCTTAAAAATAACTTCTCATGCGCAAAGCGCTCACTAACCTGAACTCTTATAAGTCCTTAGATTTTTCCCAAAAAACATCCATTTCCTCCTGTCCCAGATCCGTCAATTCTCTCCCCTCGGATCCGGCGGCAGCTTCCACAAACGCCACTCGTCTGATAAACTTGTCCGTCGCGCGTGTCAGGGCATCTTCAGCATCGACGCCCAGAAATCTTGAGATATTTACGATGGAAAAAAGCAGATCCCCAAGTTCTTCGACTATCTCTTCGCTGCCTCGGTTTTCATATGCTTCGCGTAGTTCTTGAGTTTCTTCGCTGATCTTAAGAAAAACATCTGAAATGTCATCCCAATCAAACCCCACTTCGGAGGCACGTTTCTGGACCTTCCTGCTCCTTACCAGTGCCGGCAAAGCTTTCGGAACGTCCTGAAGCCGTTCTGATTGGCTGTTCCAGTCATTTTCCTGTCGCTTAATATTTTCCCATTTTTCTAAGACATTGTCAATACTTTTGGCTTCAGTAACTGAAAAAACGTGGGGGTGGCGGCGTATCATTTTCTCGCATTCTTCGTTTATTACTGCCGTCATGTCAAAATGCCCCTCTTCTTCAGCCAGAAGGCTGTGAAAAACGGTCTGCAGAAGCACGTCTCCCAGTTCTTCTTTCAGATTATCAAAATCCTTTTCATTGATAGCATCTACCGCCTCATAAGCTTCTTCAAGCATGCAGCCGGTGAGGCTGTCATGGGTCTGTTTGCGGTCCCATGGGCACTCAGTCCTCAGGATGCGCAGTATCTTTATGAGCCTGCCCAGAGCTTCTTCGTCTGTGCCGGCTGTTTCGTATAATCCACTGTATTTGTCAAGCATTATATCTTTCCTTTTATTTCATGAATCTTCCCAGGACTTTAAGAATCAGATGCCCCTTAGGCATGGCCTCGAGTTCTTCTCTGGTAACGGCTTTTGCGATTATTACAAGTACCGCATAGACTATCACGCCTACGCATATGGAAGCCAGTGTTGCGAAAGTAACGCTTCCTATCAGGATCATAAGTGCCTTGTATGCTCCGAAAACTACTGCTCCCATTCCGGCTGCCGCTATCAGTGGTCTTGCAACGCACCCGAACCAGTCGATCTTCACATGGGTGTATTTTATGACGGCCATTACATCAAGGACTGAAGCTATCATATATGCAAGTATAGTTCCTATGGCTGCGCCTTTGATACCCAGCTGCGGTATCGGCACCAGGAACCATGTGCAGAGGAGCTTGGCTCCTACGCCTACGAACATATTGCGCACCGGTATCATCTGCTTTCCTACGCCCTGCAGTACGCCTGTCAGCGTCTGCACGAATCCCAGGAATATTACTGCCACCGCCATTATCATAAATGCCGGAGCCACCTGATGGACCACTGACTCCTGTGTCGGGAACAGAGTCAGGAGTATAGGCTCTGCCAGCACGAAGAAGCCCATGGCACAGGGCATCCCGATGAGCATGGAGAACCTTATGCTGAGCTGGATGTTCTTTTCAGCAAATGCGTAGTCCTTTTCTTTATACGCAGCCGCGATAAGAGGCACCATACTGGTGGCCACCGCAAGTGCGATGACCTGCGGGAAGTTGATCATGGAATTGACCATCCCCGTAAGGCCTCCGTAGAGTTCTTCTGCCATTACCGTAGACATTCCGGTAGACTTGAGTCTGGTAACAATAAGGCCTGCGTCTATCATGTTTATCAGCGGCATGATGGACGCCCCTACAGTTATCGGAATGGATATTATCAGTATCTGCTTGTATACGCTGGCGTTGCTCTCGCTGCTCCTTGGGTTTCCTTCTCTTACCTTTCTTTTGAAGTTCTTCCTGTTGAGCATGTATATGAGGAATATCATGGCAAGTCCGCCTATGGCGCCTGCCGTTCCTCCGAACACCGCACCGGAAGCACCTTTCACGTATTTGCTGGTCCCCTCGAATACTGTGTCAGCAGAATGGAAGAGGATGTATGCCAGCGCCAGACCGAAGGCTACTCTGAAAAGCTGCTCGACGATCTGTGAAAGCGCAGTAGGTCTCATGTTCTGCATGCCCTGGAACAGGCCTCTGAAAGCTGCCAGGACCGGTATTATTATCAGGCACGGAGATACGAACCTCATAGGCATGGCCGCTCCCGGATTATCCATAAGATCTGCGATTATATCCGCTCCTCCGAAAACGATGACAAATGAAACTATGCCTATGCCCAGCATCAGCCGCATAGACAGTTTGAACACCCTGTCCGCATCTTCATAGTTATTGAGAGTCACACGCTCCGATACCATCCTTGATACCGCCACAGGTATCCCTGAAGTAGCAAGTGTGACAAAGAACACGTACACATAATAGGCCGGGTTATAGTAAGCCATGGCACGTGCGTCTATCATATTCACAAGGGGTATCCTGAAGATGAACCCCATGATCTTTACGAATATTCCGGCGGCTCCAAGTATCACCGCTCCTTTGACAAATGTTTTTTTCGTCATTTTATCCTCTGGTCACCAGCTCGTTGGAACCCAGTTCCTTAAGTATCCTTCCGGTGGCCTTTTCTACGTTATATATCACCTTTTCAAGGTCTATAGTCTTATACTCGCCTTTTTCATAGAGGACCTTTCCGTCCACCATAGTCATTTCCACGTCTTTTCCGCACGCAGAGTATACCAGGTTGGTTATCAGGTCATGCACCGGATGCATATTCGGTCCTGTTATATCTAAAACGATCAGGTCAGCCTTGTATCCGGTCTCCAGCTTTCCGCAGTCCCATCTGCCCTGGCTCCTGGCCCCGGCAAAAGTGGCGGCGTATACTGCCTGCTGAGGCGTAACTGCCGTCGGATCCTTGAACTTCTCTTTTGAAGCCACGGCGAAAGCTTTCATCTCCTCGATGAAATCCAGGCTGTTGTTGCTTGCTACGCTGTCTGTTCCTATGGCTGTGTTTATACCCATTTCCAGCAGCTTCGGCACATTGCACACTCCGCTGGAAAGCTTCAGGTTGCTCATAGGATTTGATGCTACTGTAACGCCCTTTTCCTTGAGTATGTCGAAGTCCTCACCCTCGATCCATACGCAGTGGGCTGCAGTAGTCGGTGTATCGAATATCCCGCGGCTGTTCAGGTAAGCTACAGGAGTCATTCCGTATTTTCTCTTGCATTCTTCGTGCTCGAAGGCTGTCTCAGATACGTGGACATGCATGTTTATCCCGGCCTGTTTCGTATACTGCGCAAGCTTCATGGCCGTGTCCGGATCTGAAGTGTATTCGGCATGAAGACTGGCATCGATCTTTATGCGTCCGTTGCCTGCGCCGTTGAAATGATCCACCGCGTTCTTTTCTTCATAGAATTCCTCCATGGTGAAAAGATCTCTTCCTGTCATGTTGGTGATGGATCTTGATATGTTGGCTTTAGCGCCGCTTTCCAGCACCGCGTTCACCATGTTCTCTGTCAGATAATACATGTCTGTAGTGGAGACGATACCGTATCTGATGGATTCTGCCATGGCAAGCAGTGTTCCCCAGTAGGCGTCTTCACCTTTCAGCCTCGCTTCAAAGGGAAATATCTTTTTATTGAGCCAGTCCTGCAGGACCATGTTTTCCCCATAACCTCTCAGAAGCGTCATGGGTGAGTGGGCGTGAGCATTGACGAAGCCTGTCATCAGCAGCTTTCCTGCCCCCTCGTATACCTGCCCGTAATCTTCTGCAGGCTCTGTTTCCCCTATATATGCTATTTTGTCGCCTTCAACGCCGACAAACATATTTTCTCTTACCTGTATCTTCTCATCGATTATCGTAATATTTCTGAAAAGCATGTCGTCCCCCTTACGTAAAACAATTCACATATCGGTCCCAAAAATACCAGTAAATATTATACTACATCAGCCCTGAAAATAAAAGACGGAGCCTGCCTGTCACTTACTGCTTTCAGGCAGAAAAGACTCCAGCACATGTATCACCTGCGGCAGAAGTTCTCCTTTTTCAGGAGTATATCTTATCTCAGGCTCCACTCCCCCGTGAATGAACAGTCTGACTCCCAGTTCCGCTGCCGCCAGAGCCATTCCTTCAGGACCCGGTCCGCCTCCTTCTTCAGCGTGAAAATAGATCCTGCCGTTCTTCATGCTGATCCTGTCAAAGCGGTCGCGCGAAGCCAGAGATCTGATGCGGGAGACCATGATAAGAGATCTGGTCTCCTCCGGGATGTCGCCGAAACGGTCTATGAGTTCGTCTGTGACATCTTCCTCATCTTCTTTCCCCTCTATCTCTGCGATCTTCTTGTACATCTGTATCTTCAGGATCTCATCACTTATGTACCTGTCCGGTATATAGGCAGGAACTCCAAGTTCTATGACAGGACCTTCGTCCTCAGGAGCCGTCTCCTCCCCTTTCAGTTTTCTGACCGCGCTGTCCACCAGCTTGAAGTAAAGCTCGTATCCTATCTTCAGCATGTGCCCGTGCTGTTCTGTCCCCAGCAGGTTCCCTGCGCCTCGCATTTCCATATCTCTCATGGCGATGCGGAAGCCCGCTCCGAATTCAGTGAATTCCTTTATGGCCTTGAGCCTGCCTGCAGAAAGTTCTGTCAGGACTTTGTCCTTCTGATACATCAGGTACGCATAGGCTATCCTGTTGGATCTTCCTACTCTCCCCCTCAGCTGATAAAGCTGCGACAGTCCGTACCTGTCAGCATCCATGACTATCATGGTGTTGACGTTGGGGATGTCCATACCGGATTCGATTATGGTAGTCGCCACCAGCACGTCGATGTTCCCGTCGACAAAATCCATGAGCACGTTCTCGAGCTTTTCCTCGTTCATCTGCCCGTGGGCAGTGGCCACTTCAAGGTCGGGAAGCAGCTTCCTTATCCTGGATGCTATCTGGCTTATGCCTCTGACTCTGTTGAAGATGACGTATACCTGGCCGCCCCTTTCAGTCTCCCTTCTTATAGCCTCTCTGATCATCTCATCGTCCTGCTCGGCTACATAGGTCTGGACAGGGTAGCGGTCTTCCGGAGGCTCCTCTATGAGACTCATATCCCTTATCCCCGAAAGAGACATATGCAGTGTCCTGGGGATAGGAGTCGCAGAAAGAGTCAGCACATCTACATTGTGCTTCATCTGTTTTATCTTTTCCTTATGCTGGACGCCGAATCTCTGCTCCTCATCAACTACCAGAAGACCCAGGTCTCTGAATTTCACATCTCCAGAAAGGAGCCGGTGTGTGCCTATGACGAAATCCACCTCGCCGTTCCTGAGTTTTTCAACGGTTTTTTCCTGCTGGGCTGGGCTCCTGAATCTGGAAAGGACTTCGACCTTGAAAGGAAATTTCTCAAAACGCTCTTTCAGTGTGTAGTAATGCTGATTGGCGAGTATAGTAGTAGGCACCAGCATGGCGGCCTGCCTGCCTTCCGCAAGGCATTTGAACACGGCCCTTGCAGCGACCTCGGTCTTTCCGAAGCCTACGTCCCCGCAGAGGAGCCTGTCCATGGGCCTTGATGATTCCATGTCGCTTTTTATTTCTTCTACAGCCCGCAGCTGATCGTCGGTCTCCGTATATGGAAAATCCGCTTCGAACCTGCCCTGCCATTCTGAGTCAGGGCTGAAGCTGTATCCCTTTTCTATCTTTCTGGCGGCGGATGTCTCAAGCAGCTCCTCCGCCATGTGGGCTATGGCGGCTTTGGCCTTTGCCTTTGTCACCTTCCACTCTGCCCCTGAAAGATTGCTCAGCTTAGGTGAAGCGTTGTCTGCGCCTACATATTTCTGTATGACGTCCATGTTATCCACAGGAACATAGAGCATGGAAGTGCCCGAATACTTTATCTTGAGATAATCGCTTCTCACGCCCTGGATAGTTACCTGTTCGATGCCCAGGAATTTCCCTATCCCGTAGCTTTCATGGACTACGAAATCGCCTTTGGATATGTCTGAGAAGCTCTTCAGCGGACTTCCGCCGGAAAATCTCTTCCTGCGGCGCTTCTGTTTTTTCTTTATGCTGAAGACGTCCTCGTCCCTGATCCAGCACTGCTTTCTGTCAGGCAGATCTATGCCGGCAGAAAGATGACCGTCCTCCACCCTGACAGAATCATAAAGGGACTTGCCGCCCAAAAACTGCCGCATGTTCTCGACCCTGTCGCTCCCGGGACATACCATGGTCACCTGATATCCCTTCGACAAATACGCCTGCAGCTCTTTCTCAAATACATCAAGACGCCCGGCAAAGGCCGGTGTCTGTCTGCCCTGGACGTTTATGACTTCAGAAAAGGTGTCTATGTGCCGGACCCTGCTGGCAAAAGGCGTAAATATATACACGTCATCATTTTTCGGAACATATAGATCAAGATAATCATCTGCCGAAGGGAAGCTGTTTCTGTCCTCAGGTACGGCTTTCCCTTTTTCCAGCATGAGAGCAAAATCATCCAGCATGCTCTGTGTGGTGTTTTCTATGTGTTTCAAAGTCTCATTGGGATCATCGATCATTATCACAGGATCGTCCATGTAATCGCGTATGGTCTCAGGCGAGTCATAGAAATAACCGATGTAGTTTTCGAGCTGCGGTATGTTGATGTTCTCTTTTATATAATCAGTAAGGCTCTCTTTCTTTTCTTCAAGATTCTCCAGTGCCTCCCGGCTGCCTTCCTTTTTTTTCAGTTTTTTGATCTGCTTATCATATGCCTTTTCTATGGCAGAAAGGGCTCTTTCAAAAGCCTCTTCATCCCTGGTCATCTGCTCAGCGGGCCAGATACTGATGCCGCCCAGATTCTCTATTGACCTCTGGGTGTCCATATCAAAGGATCTGACAGAATCCACCTCAGTGTCGAAGAGTTCTGTCCTCACCGGTCTTTCCGCATCCGGCGGGAATATGTCTATTATGCCTCCCCTGACAGCGAACTGACCTCTGCCGTCTATGACAGGAAGTCTCTCATACCCCATCTGTGTGAGGTCTCTGATCAGATCGCTCTGTTCTATATCGTCTCCCACCTTTATCTCTACAGATTTTCCTCTGAACGAGTCTTCAGGAGGCATTTTGCGTACAGCCGCGCTGACCGGAGCGATGACAACACAGTCAGGATCCTGTTCTATACTTTTCAGCACCTTCAGCCTTTTCTGCAGAGCTCCGTGGTCTCTGGCTTCATAGGGCAGGAAGAACTCCTCCTCTTCGGGGAGCACGCATATATTTCTGTCAGCAAAAAA
>CAMCER010000030.1 GCA_945873875.1 uncultured Clostridia bacterium | reverse complement strand
ATATACAGCATCGTAGAGTTTACCTACGATCTCACCTGCTGCGATAGACAACGCCATCTCTTGCTGGATATGTTCGACTTTATCGTTGACCATGAAATCCAGCCTGTAGAACTCGTCTTCGAGGTTCTCAAGTTTCACTACCTGAGCCTCTGCGTTAGGGTTCTCCATATCGTATATATAGAATTCTTCGAAATTGCAGGTTATGATCCAGCGTGGCCTCTTGCTATATGGAAGCTCGCTCGCATATCTCTTTGCCTGCTGGAATGCTGTAAGATAGCTGCCATCACTCTGTCTGATAGCTTTGTTCAGGTCTTTACCGCGGCTTTTCTGTTCGATCATGGTATGAGTATCTTCTATATACCCGTCTATGAAGGCTGTGTTGTCCAGCTTGACCTGATCCTCAAAATCAATATATTCTTCCGGCCGATCAATGCCAAACACATCTCTGAGCAACGCTAACCAGAAAGGCTGCGACTGGCCTTTCTCATATCCTTTGTCTTTCCAATATTCATAAAATGCTTTTGCTTTTTGATTCATCCTATCCTTTGTAATTCATCCTGTCTATCTTGCGCCGCAGACTCGCCGGGGGATTATATGCGGGCCCCCACACCCGTGTGCGGCGATTGTTCGTCTTTGTAGCACAAATAGGGCAGCTGCAGTGCACCTTGCCCTTACTGTATCTGTGAAGGTCCGGGTACCAATCGACACCGTATACCTCACGGCTGATCTTCTGTTTTCTCTTGGCCTTCTTGAGATCAAGGCTGCGTCTTTCGGCTCTACTTCTCATACTATTATTATACCTCATGACGCCGCATTCAGCAAATGTTGAAACTCCAACGTTTATAGGCTGAAACGCGAAAGACCATTTTTAGAGCGTTTCATTCGCTTCAGAAAGCGCTTTTGTGCATAAAACGGGTGAGGACTTACGGTGTTGGTATCGCGTTGGTACGGGTATGTTAGTATCTTGTTGTGGTGACATACGGATACCTGCAGCGCCTGTTTGCACCATTTACCACCGGGAAGCAAGGACAGAGCCGTCTGCGCTTCCCGGGCAGGTCTTTGACTGCCAAAGGCTGCAACGCGGCGAACCGTAAAATCCGAGCGGGGGCGTTGGGAAAGCGAAGATGATATGGAAAAGTGCTGTGGTATACTTTTGCTGAAGATGGGCAGAAACGCATCTGTGCAAAGGACTTTCATCCGATAGAAGGAGATGCAGCTGCGCAGCAAGGAACAGAGGCTGTAAAATAATCTTATCATGCCTTCCGGAAAGGGCAGAGGAGCAGGGGCGATGGCAAAAGACGGTTTGAAAACAGAATGGATATCATATGAGGAAATAGCGAAGGTGATGTTTGGCCGGTACGAAAGCATAATAGACATAGAAGCGAAAACCAATCGTTATCTGGTGTTTCACGAGAGCTGTGAGTACAGATCTTTGGAACTTTCAAAAGAAGGGGACGATTTTTTTGATGCTCTGGCTGACAATATAGAAAACATCAACCCTGATGACAGAGATTATGTAATGGCCATGCTGGATAAAGAAACTCTCATATCCAGCCTCCGTGATGAAGAATACTATTCATTCATATACAGGATACATAAAGAGGGAAAAGATATATATCATCAGATCAGGGCTACATCCATCACTGTTGGGGGAAGTGGAAAAGAACACATCCTTATCGGGATCAGAAACGTCGATAAAATGATGAAGCGAGAACTGAAACACCGGCGGGAGATCGAAGCCATGAAGCAAAAAGAGGATAACCATTTGACAGCTCTTCTTGCCAGCGCTATGGCATATACCGAAGCTAACCTGACTGAGGATATCGTCCTCAGGAGGGCGCAAGGGGAGAATCCTGACATATCCTTACCCTCTTCAAACGGATCGAAGAGATATAGTGAGTTACAGAAATGGATCGCTGACAATATCGTTGTAATGAACAAAAAAGGCTTTGAAGAGGCCAGCAGCAGGGAGGCCCTTCTGAAAGTCTTCGGAAATGGCGGAAAAATAGCGTCTGCAGCCTATTCGATACGTACTTTGAGAGGAGATGTCCAGCCGTGCCGTGAATTATTTTTCCTTTATCAGAACAGTATAAGCAAAGACATCCACCTTTTTTCAGTCGTATACGATCTTTCAGAGCAACAGAAGAAAGAGCAGGAAATGAAGAGTCTGGAGGAAGAACTCAGACTGAGCCGCATCCACAACTCGACAAGCCAGATGCAGCCGCATTTTTTATATAATGCGCTTGGATCGATCCAGGAACTGATATTAACAGACCCCGAGTCGGCTGCTGATGTTCTCGAAGCTTTTACGATCCATTTGAAAAGCTGTGTTCGCGCTATGTCAAGTGACGAACCGGTCAGTTTCTCAAGTGAACTGGAGAACATAAAGGCTTATATAGATATCGAGAAGATGCGGCTTGGGGAAAAACTGCAGGTGGTCTATGATATACCATCAACTGATTTTCAGATAGTCCCTCTCAGTATACAGCCTCTCGTGGAGAATGCCATCCGCCACGGGATCTATCAGCGGGGCAAAGAGGGCGGGACACTTACTGTAAAAGTTACTGAGACAGAAGAAAACTGGCAAATCAGTGTCTCTGATGATGGGGTCGGGTTCGATTCTGAAAGGTTTTTTAAGGAATCAGCAGACGGCCTGCACGAGTCCACAGGGCTTATTAATATCATGTTCAGATTAAAAAAAGTCATGAATGCAGACGTTCATGTTCAAAGCGAAATAGGGGTGGGGACAGTCGTGACAGTTATTCTCCCTATTGAAGTTTGATGCTATAAGAGTCAAGGTATTTCTTTTTTCAGTACCCGTCACCAGGAGGTTTGATATGAGAGCCATTGTAGTAGACGATGAAATGTTGATGATCAGACGATTTGTACGTCTTACAGCAGATTTTGGAGATCTGGATATAATCGGACAGTTTGAGTGCGCAGAAGATGCGCTTGGATTCGCGAGAGACAATAAGATAGATGTCGCATTCATAGATATAAAGATGCCAGTCGTCGACGGCCTTGAGCTTGCTTCAAAACTAAAGAAGCTGCGGAGTGATCTGCTTATCGTGTTTGTTACGGCATACGATGAGTTCATCCGTCAGTCAAATGAGATCGGCGGGGACTATTATATCATCAAACCATATAGCCGCCAGATACTGGAGAATATGATGAAGAAGATAAGACTTCTTGCACGCGGGCAGGA
Organism: uncultured Clostridia bacterium; assembly: GCA_945873875.1. The sequence continues at coordinate 4,357 of CAMCER010000030.1, read as the reverse complement.
GAAAAAAATATATATACGCACTTTTGGGCACTTTACAGTACTGAAAAAGGATAGCAGAGGGGTAGAGACTCCTGTTCCGATCACAGGAAAAGCAAAAGAGATACTGGCATACGTCGTTACTAAACGAGGCAAAGAAGTGTCCAATTCCGAGATATATTTTACTCTCTGGCCAGAGCGGCCGTATTCCAATGAGAATATGAGCGTTTACTATAATGCCTGCCGGCGGCTTCGAAAAGTCCTGGCAGATGAGTCTATCAACGATCTTCTTATATCTACCAGCCGCGGGAAAATGCTCAATACAGATATAGCAGACTGCGATTACTATTCCTGGCTCGACAATCCAGGAGCGCGTGGGGAGGACGCATTCGAAGGGATGTTCCTTTCCGAGTATTCCTGGGGAGAGGCTATCCTGTCAGAACTGCTTGAATATCAAAGCTTTGATTAGAGTTTCAACACATTCCCTTTATTAGGCGAAGACACCTCTTTGGCATATTAGTGCTTTAGAGGTGTCTTCTCTTAGGAGTTTGTTCAATCCCTGCCTGTATTGAAATGTATCAGCCCCTCTTCAAGAAGATCCGAAAGGACCACCTGGGCAAGGACAAAATTGTTTCGGAATTCTTTAGATTTTTTTACCCTTTTTGCTATCAGTTTTTTCATTTTCCCGAGATCCTGCGTTCTGAATCTGAAGGATATTCCGCCTCTCAAATATACGGTTCCTGTTTCGGAGGGCGGTGCGTCATAAACTATTTTTATATTTTCGTATAACCGTTTCAGTATTCTGTCCAGTTCTTTCATTGGAGCCTCCTGACCTTTGTCTTGAAGGGTCTAGTCAAAACGCACCTCGTTGCTTCGCTTTTTGTGGCGTGCGACTACCCCTGCGAGTACCGCAATCGAAACACACAGCAGAAAGATTTTTTACTTATATACATGTATTCTCCTTTCCTTTGGGGCTGAAGAGGGCCCTGCTTTTCGGAGCGTGCTTCAAAAGGCATATTATTTTTGACTCTTACTTCTTCTTTACCCTCTTCAGCCTGTGGGAATAGTGTCGGCTCTAACAGAGAAGATGAACCCTCAAGTACACTTTCCTATATGACCATAACATACAGCTACTGATGCATTACAAACATTATTCGATGACCCCGGGTATATATCCTCCCGTCCCTGAGGGCTCAATATACACTGTATCTTTCAGTGGAGCCCCTAAGGAGACAGAGAGTACAGGGCGGTCATCTTCGCTTATGCTCTGAACGTCGTAGATGTATGTGTCCTTATTGTTTTTATCAGAATAGCTGACTCCGCATTGCCCGGATCTGCTGATGCCCATTTTTCGCAGGATCTTGTTTATATCTTTTAAAGCTTTTTTCTTTGAGCGAAAGTCGGTGCTTTTTATGTACGATGGCAGTTTTGTGACTATTCCTGTGAATACCACTGAGCCGTCATGCACTTCGATCTGGACCTCCTTTATCTCGGGTGCGTTTTTCAGTGCATCTAACCCGAAAAGAGAAGCTGCCTCATCATTTGAAGCGGAAAAGACCTGGAGGGTATTGCCGTTAGGCAGTTTTTTTTCGGATATGACGACGTCTTTTATATGCTCTGATATGATCGCAGAGATTTTAGCTTCACTTGTCCCTTTCTTCAGCGTATCTTTTGACAGGCTGCAGGAAGAGAAGGTGAGTACAAGCGCGAGGGCCAGACTCACTAATATGTATTTTTTCAGGTTTGGATATTCCTTCATATTTTTCTCCTTAACTCAGCGAACATAACTGCAGCGATATATGATAAGTTGCCTGCTGGTCAGCGCTGGGACCTCCATATGTGACATAAAAACGGGTCTGCAGGATCCCCTGGCCGGCTCTTGAGTAATAACGGTCGTACCCCGGGCTCCATGTCTTCATCGTCATCGGGTTTCCCACTGTGAAATCGTGGTCTCTTGTATAGTTTCCTGTGATGTGGTTCACGCCTGCTGCTGTAAACCATGAACCGTATCCCCGGTATTGGCTTCGCAGTTTTCTGATAGTCACGTTCTGTGAGTTGACGGTTATCCGACCTCCGGTCTTGGTCACTTTCCTGGCGCTGACTCCAGAAAAACTCCTCTGATCGTACCACGTTTTGCTGTATGCTGTGACGCGGCCGCATACTTTCGTATCTTCTTTGGTCCCGCTGCTTCGCACGTCCATTTCTGTCAGTGTCGCGATCTCGTGCCGGCCGTCGGAGGCTGCATCTGCATCTCGTATCACATAAGTGTTTCTGATTTTGATGGCGTCTGAATCGGCCGCTTGACTGCAGCATGCGGCAGCTTCGATCTTTGATACGATCTTTCCTTCGAGCGTAACTGAGTCTTTCCCGCTGGCTTTCAGCGCGCTCACTTTCGCATCGATCTCTACTTTTTCTGTTTCTGATAAGCTATTGTTTTGATCCGGGCCCTCTGCACCATGAATATAGGCTGCGGGCACCAGGATCAATGCTGCAAGTACTGCAGCTAAAATAAAGTACAGACTTCTTTTCAGTGCTCTCATAACTGCTCCTTTCTTCTTTTGGTATGTACTGCGAAGAGCGCCGTTTTCATATCCTCTTCAACAGCGCTGCAACATCTTAAACATAGCACACCCGCACTGACGCTTTACTAACAGGGGATATATAACGATCATCATCCCCGGATGCAAGAATGATAATGAAAAACCCGCCAGGCAGATGCTCTGGCAGGATATGCGTAAAGACCTTTTAATATTGTTTATTTTTCTTTTTTCCTGTTTGATATAAGGAGCTTTGTTATGTAGACTTCGCGAGCAGACTTTGTACTGTATTTCTCAGGGAAGAATCTGTCGAGTTCTCCTGCAAGATCCAGGTGTATCTGTTCAGGGATATCCTCTTTTACTTTATCCTTATCAAGGACGACCTCTTCAAAGACAGGTGCTTTTTTAAATATGTCTTCAGGAGATACCAGCCTGACGGTCAGATTTTCGATATGACGGGGTTTTAATATCCTGTAGAGGTATTTTATCTGCCCGGGGAAACACGATACTGTGGTCCTGTTTCCTTTCTGCAGGTTCCTAAGCACACTCATGATCTCCCTGCTGCTCATGGTGAAGAGGTTGTGACCGTGCATATCATGGAGTCTCTTTTTATATTCCGGAACAGAAAGGACGTTTATCATCGTTTTAAGATCCTCATCGTTTAACGGGTATATATGGTTATCTGTATAAACGCTTCTGAATGACGGGAACTTATGCAGTATGCTTTATTTCAATGGTATGGATTCTGTAAGCATATCTAAAAGACTTGGGCACGCTCAGGTTAGCACAACGGCAAATTTATATGCTCATCAGATTGAAGAGGCTGATAAAAAGAACGCTGATATTCTCTCTGAGATTTTCCTCAAAAAAGCGTGATTTTTATAAGAGAGTTGAACTAAAGTTGAATTATTAAGGCAAAAACCCTTAAAAAGAGAAATGAAACAAAAAATAAAAGAACCCTGAAATCATTGAAATTTCAGGGTTTTTCTCGTGGTTGCGGGGGAAGGATTCGAACCAACGACCTCCGGGTTATGAGCCCGACGAGCTACCAACTGCTCCACCCCGCGACGATGCGGCATTGCTGCCTGTATATATTCAAGAGTGTGACTCTTAAAATCTTTTCTGGTGCCGGAGACCGGGGTCGAACCGGTACGGATATTACTACCCACGGGATTTTAAGTCCCGCGTGTCTGCCAATTCCACCACTCCGGCGCATTGATTGCTTCCGGCGGCCCGCCGCTGAACCGATACTGGCCGAGGCCATTCTCAAGCCTTCAGCCTGTCTTGTTTCCAGGGCCTTTTGATCAGCTGCTGGCTTATTCAGCTTATTGACTTCAAAGGTGGGCATCGCCCACCTTCCAAGTCTCGAAATATTGGCTCCAAGGGTGGGGCTCGAACCCACAGCCTACCGGTTAACAGCCGGTTGCTCCACCATTGAGCTACCTTGGAACATCTGTCAGCCCCTGTCAGCGACAAGAGTTATTATACAATAGCCGGTATTTTCATGTCAACAGAAAACAGCGATAAATCCCTGTTTTTTCATATGTGAACCGCACAGTTCACAGATCGCTGCTTCTTGCTGCTGGTTTTTTCTATTCTTTTACAGATCCTGCCGAATCTTCCTCGATGCCTTTCTCGACCAGCTTTATTTTCTCTTCGTATTTATGCCGTCCTTCTTCATTGCCGGTGGCTTTATATAATTCGACCAGTTCTTTCATGGTCTCCAGATGGCTTGCGTTGAGCTTAAGCACTCTCTTAAAAGCCTCTTCTGCCTCCTCTGCCCTGCCGGTCATGCTGTATCCTATGCCGGTGTAGTAGTGCAGAGGCCACCATCTGGTGAAATT
>CAMCER010000029.1 GCA_945873875.1 uncultured Clostridia bacterium | reverse complement strand
GGTTTGTCCGTCGACAGCCTATAGATATCCACCGTGTCACCGGCAGCCGTTCCTTCCGGCGCGACCGGAGTGATGAACGCGACATATTCTGCCTGATTCATCTGTACCTTTGCTTTTGGGACAAGCGCCTGGTGATCCCAGTGAACAGTGAACAGAATCTCATCTGTCGCAGACTGCCCATATCCATCTCTGACGGTCGCCTTTATCAGATACTGCGCCCCGTCGTCGAGATATCCGGATATATCATCCGCGCCGATCGAAATCGGATCTTCTCCCATCTGCAGGACCTCTGCTACCACTTCTCCCATGTGCCCGTCTGATATCTGATCGTCAGGACGGATAATGTGATACTCTTCCGCCCTCTGGATCGATACGATCGTTTCGCCTCCTGTTCCGGCTCCCAACACTGTCACAGCCAGCGGGAGCTCTGTCAGAGATAGTTCGCTTCTCGTGGTCCCAGCCTCTTCATCGTCCGGAACAGTCTTCAGCACGAGAGACGTGCTCTCGATGCTTGCGGTCAGCGGCTGCGCCACATGGACATATACCGGATCACTCCAGTCGTCTGATATTCTTCCGGATGCGGAAACGACACGGACTGCCAGACCGTGTGTCTCTCCCGCCTGCCATCCGACATCTTCTGCCTTGATGGCTATATGTTGCGCCGTTTCCACATGCGCTATAACGTCCCCATACGTGATCACGCCTGCGTTCACGGAGACTTCACATATTTCGGCATATGCCTGCGCGGTTCCGTCTGTCGTGGAATACGCCCAGGACGCGACCACACTGCCGCCTTCCGTTATGGTTCCCGGAGACAGCGAAAGCACCGGCACGCTTGGCGCCGATGACAGGTCTATCGCTATCGCATCCGACCACGGGCCGAATGTCTCATTTTCTCCGACTTTATTGATGAGCCGTACTCTGATATACCAGGTCTTTCCGGTTTCCAGCCCGGATATATTCCACTGGGCAGCATGGATGTGATCGATAGTGTATTTGCTTGGCTCATCCGTCGATTCCCACGCATCCGGATGATCTGACCATGATATCTCCGCGCTGTTCGCATCGTTCCACGTCCAGTCCCATATCACTCTAATCGTTCCGGATATCTCCGTCGCGGATGCTGTCACGTTGCCCGGAGCCTGCGGAACGGTCCCTCCGTCCCAGACGGTCTCTGCAGATCTCATTTTTTCGGTGACGGCATAGCATGTCGCTCCGTCTGATCTTGTGATCTGCTGATAACTTCCGACAACCGCACGCACTCCGAACGCGACCTGGGATTCTGAGGACCAGTCCGGCCCCTGCACTGTCACGCTCGTCGAGCCTTTTGGTATGATGCCGCAGATAAATTTTCCAGTCGGATCTGACGATCCCATGTATTCAACCACAAGGAATGAGTCCTCGACGTCTGAGTTATTCGTAGCGGCGATCGTCGCTCGGTGTGTCACATCGTCTGTCTGTACCGATACGCCTGACGGGTTCTTCAGACGACCGACAGCTGCAAGCGTCGCTCTGCCGTATGTTGTATACGCATCGTGCTTCGTGTTTACTCTTATAAACAGGCACTCATCCCCCTGTAATGTGTCGTCGACAGAGAATACCGCCTTGTCTGAATCTGCAGTATCTTTCGATATGTTCGCATCCTGCCAGCTCGCTCCGCTCGGGCAGGTCAGGCCGGCATCCGGAACCACGATCGCATACTGCACCGTCGTCTGGTCGATCGGGTTCGATGCGTTCCCTGTCGCATCCCAGTCTACGCTGCAGATGAATCCGTTCGCTTCCGTCTCGTTGGCCGTTGCCGTTCCAACCTTTGCCTGATAGCACTGCGAATAGACATGCTTCCCATATTGCCAGTCTGATGCCCCGGCAGGGCCTCTTGCTCTTATGCGGAACCACCTCGTGAAAGACTTCCCTGCTATCAGAGCCGTATCCTCTGTGATCGTGTTGCTGCCCGACGCAGTTCCTGTGGCTGTGAGCCATCCCAGCGCATTACTGTCCCAATTCAACTTTGCGCCATCCGTCTCTTCGCAATCCTGCACGAGTATTGACTGCCATTCTACATCTCTGAAGTATCTCCCGTCAGTCTCTGACGTCTCAGTCTCCCAGGCGAATGTCGTCACGTTCTGCAGTGTCTCGTCCAGTGTTGCTGTGACCGTTGGCTTGTTCGGCTCGCTGATATCAAACGACTTGCTCGACCAGTCGGAGAGAGTTGGGTTCACGGCCTTTTTGCCGGATTTGTACTTCTTCCGGTTTCCTCTGACTCTGAACGTGATCGATGTGGCCTTGTTTACTGTTGTCGGATATACCGTGTCCAGATCTATATAAACAGCCTTGGACTTTACAGATGTTCCTACAGTTTCCTTCTGCCAGCTTCCAGTTTTCCAACAGCTCAGCCTCCATTGCAGCTGCTGGCCGTCTCCATAGTCTTTGTCTCCGATTTTCCACTCAAATGTGAATTTTCGGCCGTCTCTTTTTATGCTCAGGCCTGTTGGCTTTTTTGTCTTTGGAGTTTTTGCCATTTTATACTGCCCTCGCTTCCATCTTTGCCCTTCTCATGAGGCCCTTCATATACTCCTCCGGATCCTGCGCGCCATGAACTGTGATATAGAAAGCCTGTACCACCGCTTGGCCCTTATCCTTGACCGCTTCACTGATGTCATTCATAAGATTCCTGCGGCCGTACATAATCTCGTCAGAGTGCTCGCCCGCCACTCTTGTTTCGAATGCCGTTGGCTTCGTGAATAGGTATGGCGTGTCTTCTGCCTTCCGGTACCAGCTTACATTCCATTTTGGGAGAGAACCCTTACCGGCTACGCCGAACGGGAATTTACCGCCTTTTACAGAAAAATGCGGGAGCTTGATCCCGCTGAACAGTTTGCCTCCTCCCAGAGGGAAGAAGCCTTTTATCTTCTTTATAATCCTGGATACTGTGTTTTTCGCGCTTTCAATCGGGCCTGTGATGGCGCTCTTTACGCTGTTCCAGATTCCGCGCACTTTTGACGCCAGCCCGGAAAACGACATCAGCGACTTGACCTTGTCGACATATCCTTTGATCTTGCCTCCTATCGTGCTTATCGGCGAGATGAGGCCTGTTACTATCTTCTTAGCAGCAGACTTAACTGCGGCCAGAGCTGCCCCTCCAAGGCCTTTCGCAAAGTTAAACACGAGAGTTTTCCCTGTTTTCAGCATCGCCGGAATGTTTTTCAGTATCGTGGAAATAATCGTCAATCCCAGTTTTGCGACTGCCACTATGATCTTCGGCAGGTTCTTTATCAATCCTACCGCCAGCTGTCCGATCAGCTTTCCTCCTTCTGCTGCTATTTTCGGCTGATTCTGTTTCAAAAAGTCTGGTATCTTCGATGCGATGTTACTTACCGCGTCGATGAACGCCGGAAGGTTGCTCGTGATTCCCTGCACGAGTCCGCCAATCATATCTCTGCCCTTTGCCATGATATTCGGCAGATTCTGTGATATTGCGTCCATTCCCTGCTGCACCAGTTCCGGAATTCTCTTCGCGAGCTGTGGCCCTGCCGTCTGGATTCCCGACACGAGCCCCGTCACCATCTCTGATCCCGATGCCATAAATTTCGGGAGTCCCGTCTGTATCAGAGCTGAGATTGCCTGCGGAAGAGATGCAAACACTCTTCCGATAGCCGGCAGCAGATTATCAAAAAGAAAAGTCCCAGCGGACTCTGCGAGGTCCACCATCGCAGGACCGACATTTCGTCCGAGTGCTAGATCGCCCAGGAAATTCTCCGCCGCCGCTTTCATTGACGAGAAGGATCCGGACAGCGTACTCGCCGCCTCTTTCGAAGTCGTACCTGTGATATCCATTTCTTCCTGGATCACATGAATCGCCTCGTATACATCGCTGAGATTGTTGATATCATATTTCTGTCCGGAGATCTTCTCCGCATCTGCCAGCAGACGCTCCATCTCCGTCTTTGTTCCGCCATAACCGAGCTTCAGATTGTCGAGCATGGTATAGTTCTGTTTCGCAAAACCCTGATAGGCGTTCTGGATGTCCTGAATATTCGTGCCCATCTTGTTCGCATTGTCAGACATGTCAATGATCGCCTGATCGGAAGCCTTCGCCGCTTTCTGCGTGTCTCCGTCCAGAGACTGCAGGAGTGACGCCGAGAACGACGTTGCCTGTTCCATGTACTGATTCGCTGAAATGCCCGCAGTTTTGAACGCGTTATCGGCATTCTTGATCATTTCATCGGCGCTATCCTTGAACAGCGTCTCGATGCCTCCAATCGCCTGCTCCAGGTTTGCTCCTGTTTTTATCGACTTAGCAAGTCCGGCACCCAGTGCCGCACCTATGCCGGAAGCGGCCAGTGCTCCCTTGATTTTTCCGGATATCCTTCCGCCGGCCATCACGCCTGCGGCGTCCGCTTCACCGCCGAGCCCTCTCCGGATACTTCCGGGAACTCCGTCCATCGACGGCACTATCTGCAGATAAGCAGTACCTACATCTGGCATCACTTCCTCCTTTCTATCATTTCCTTCCTCGCCCGCTCGTAGTCCTCCGGCGTATCAAAGGATCTGATTTCCTTCGACGTCGCCATTGGCGCTTCCGGGAGCTCGCCATACATTGCTTTCAGCATTGACGGCGGTTCTCCGTCTCCTATCCATCCGAGCATGGCCAGCGCATCGTATATCATCGCCATGAGTGACCTGTCGCTATCGCCCAGTGTGTCGCCTCTCAATTTCATCTTGATCCTGCTATTTTCTCGTAAACCAGCAGAATAGGTCGCCGCCAGTTTGACTGGGAGCGACCTATAATCATAGATGTTATATGTTTCGGCGAAATCGCATATCAGGGCGTTTTCATCTACTGCGATCATGCGGGCGAGGATTCTGAGTTTTTTGCGTCTTCTCCTGCGAGGATGAAGATTTCTTCCACTTCCTTGTCGATGGCGTCCGGAGGGACTCGTCCTCCCTTTGTCCTGACGTGGTCATAGAGTTTTTGCTTCTGCTCCTTTCCGAGCATTCTCTCCACCATCTTCGGATATTTCAGCGGGTTTTCTTCCGCTTCTGCCATGAGCTCAATGAACTCCATGTCATTCAGGTCCACTTCGTCGATTTTGAACTTGAACCCGGATGATGTTGTCCCACTTCGCATGATTCTACCTCCTTATTCGCCTGCTTCGATGAACTCTCTGTGAGTGTCATTCTCATATTCTGCGTGCGGATATGCTGATATTGTGAGATCATATCCGATGATTTCATCGTCCTTGTACGTCACGTCGCCGACGTTTGTGACCATCCCTTCCGGAATGATGATCCTCTTCAGATATCCCTCGTTGAGGATCTGGTCAATGACCCAGACCGCTTTGTCGAGTTCTTTTGCGTTCTCGCGGATTGTGATCATTCCGCTCAATTCGCTCACGTTATCGTCACCGTGGGCGGCCTTCAGGACCTCCAGGTTGCGCTGTTCGATGAACTTGCCCTGGAATGTATCTGTCTTTGACGTCTGTGCGTCTCTGACCTTATCTCCGCCCCAGGCCTTGATTTCCGTGCTCTCTCTAGACTTCGAATTCGTCATGCCTTCGTCGCTGACGTATCCCATGTTGATATAGGCCTCCGAGAGGGCTGTTTTTGCATCTGTCGGGAGTGCAGTTCCGAGCGGTGCTCTGAACACTGCTCCGCCGATTTTAGGCTTTCCCACAGATGTCAGCTGTGCATTTGCTGGCATTGCTTAGTCTCCTTTCTCAGTAGTGTGTCACATCATATACCGCCTGGTACCGGTATATTCTTTTGCTCCTGTCTGTGAAGTTGTAGTCGGAGTTGAGCTGCGATCTGCAGATCTCGTTCAGTGAGATCAGGTCGTCCATGGCCTGTTTCACCTCTTCATTCAGACTGGCTGCGTCTGCCATGCGTTTTGCATGAGACTGCAACGCCAGCGTGCTTGATCTGATGTGGTCCCTGCTCCGGCTCCCCGTTTTCTCCATCAGAACGTATTTATCCGGAAGGGTTTCCCCTTCCGGTATTTCCATCCAAACCGGGACTGTGAGTGTCCCTTTCAGATAATCAAGTACAGTTTTTTCGATCATCATCTCACCTGCTTAATAGATTAGTTTCAGGAGCGTGTTGTTCTCCAAATTGTCTCTGTATGCTTCCGGCGTATCTGGTCTGACTGCTGCTCCGGATCTGCTCGGATAATTTCGGTCTTCCACGACGTATCCTTCTCCGGCTCTCGCCTGGAGCCTTGTCGCATGCTCTCTGCAGGCCTGTTTGACTCCGTCGCTCTTTCTGACCTCATCAAACCCCGACCATTTCCATTTGAACCTTGTTTTACTCATACCGTTCCACCTTCACTTTTTTGTTCCAGTCGAGCGGGATCAGGTCCTCGATTCCCTCTTCCGGGACATTCACCGTTCTGAATGTTTTCCCGAAGAATTCGACCTTCCTGTTCCTCCACTCGTGCGTGTCTCCCTTCGGAATGGCCAGCTGATAGACCTCTCTCTTCCCCTGAAGATCCTGGTCGGTTATAATGGCCTCCGACGTCACTGGCGCCACCAAAACATTGTTGACCTCGACCGGAGTCTCTTCGAATATAGGATGGCCGAAGGCATCCTCTCCAGTCTTAGTCTTTTCATACAGTTTGATCGTTATTCCCTTGATCATACCCATAAAGATCCATCACTCCATGTTTCTGTCTTCTCAGGCCGAGTCTCGCCAGCTCTGACTTCTTAATGAACAGTCCGCCTCCCGGTGTCAGGTATGTCCCTGTCACAGAATAGCCGAGAGCCGACTCCGTCACCTGCGTCATCGGCTCACTATTCGTCGAAGTCATAAGCGTCCTCGCAACCACATCCACCGTCACAGATTTCGCTACAATCTGCAGATCTTCGTCTGCTTCGAGCATCGCGTCGAGGTCTTTTCCTACCTTCTTCGCTTCAGATCTCAGGCTTGCAGAGACGACTTCCAGCAGATACCCTGCCTTGTTCGTCTCTTCCGTAGTCATCTCACGCCACAGCTGACGGACGTCGTCTATGGTCGCATAGGTTTTCATTCTTCATCTCCGCCCTGCTCTTTAGGTTTCTTCTCCGATTCCTTCTTCGGTTTTTTTACCAGTTCCCAGTTTCCTGTCAGTTCGACCTTTGTCTCAACGACAGTCCCTGTCTTCTTGTTTCTGAACTCCATTCCGTCCTCCTTATCCTGTCACGGTACCTCTAGCGAAGCTGTCAGCATCGAGGATTCCCCATCCGATGAATGCTTCGGATCTCAGACAGATCTCGTTGTATGCCTTCAGGTCACGTCCTGTCTGGTCAGGATCGCCGTATTCGATGATCTCCAGCGGTACATTCTTTGCATAGCCCCATCTAAATGCGTTCTGGAAGTCTCCCAGGATGATGTGGTCTACCGATCCCGCCCCAGACGCTGCCATGGATACGGTCGGATTGACGTCGGATTTCATTCCGTAGAAGTTGTCCGGGTTCTGTCCGAATCTGAATTCCGGATACTGAACTACGCCATTGACCTTGATCGCCGCAAGTGCAGCTCCTGCAGTCGGAGAGAGTGCGATTCCGTTGACAACTCCGCCGTCTGCTACGACTGCCTGGATCAGAGCGTCGATAACATCATCAGCGGTCGCTGCTACGAACGTTGCAGTGTTTCCTGTTACCGCTGCGTCAAAGTGGTTGGTGCCAACCTGTGTCGCTGCAGTCATTGTGTACGGGTTCAGGCCGTGGAATGCGGCGATGTCGAGACCT